>SSSX01000170.1 GCA_015657735.1 Zoogloeaceae bacterium | reverse complement strand
GCTGCTGGCCGGCTGGAACCGCATGAACGACGACGACAACCGCGACGGCCGCTACGACAGCCCGGCGTCGGCGATCATGCCGGCGTGGCTGGCGGCGATGCTGCGCTCGACCGTGGGCGCCGAGCTGCCGCCGGACTTCGCCAAGTTTTACCTCAGCGCCGGCTACCCCACCGCCGACGCGCCGCCGGCCGGGTCGATCAACGTCCAGCCGGGCGTCAAGGTGCTGTATCGCATGATCCGCGCGCAGCACAAGAACGAGCTGCCGCGCCACGACTTCCTGCAGGGCCGCACGCTCGGCGAGGCGACGCTGCAGGCGCTGGCCGATGCCGACGCCGAGCTCACCAAGCGCTTCGGCCCCGACATGGCCGGCTGGCTGGCGCCGGTGGCGAAGAACGCGTTCTTCACCAGCAACTTCTTCGGCGTGCCGCAGGCCGGCGAGAAGGAAGTCCGCTTCTCCCACGTGGCGATGAACCGCGGCACCGAGAACAACATGACCGTGCTGGATGAGCGCCAGGTGCGCAGCTGGGATGTCGCCGCGCCCGGCCAGGACGGCTTCGTGGCGCCGGACGGCAGCGTCGGCCGCCACTACCTCGACCAGATGGAGATGTACGACCAGTTCCGGAACAAGCCGGTGCTGGCCAGCCGGCAGGCCGTCGTCAAGGGCAGCGCCAGCGTCGAACGACTGACCGCCAAGCGGCCGTAGCCGGGCTGCGGTCGCAACGAACGAAAAGCCGGCATTGTGCCGGCTTTTGGTGGGTGGCTGGCGGCGCCGCGGGGCGCGCCGCCGTCAGCGGAACACGACGGTCTTGTTGCCGTGCACCAGCACCCGGTCTTCGAGGTGGTAGCGCAGGCCGCGGGCCAGCACGGCTTTTTCGATGTCCTTGCCGTAGCGGACCATGTCTTCGACCGAGTCGGAGTGGTCGATGCGGATCACGTCCTGCTCGACGATCGGGCCCTGGTCGAGTTCGGCGGTGACGTAGTGGCAGGTCGCGCCGATCAGCTTGACGCCGCGCTCGTAGGCCTGATGGTAAGGCTTGGCGCCGACGAAGCTGGGCAGGAAGCTGTGGTGGATGTTGATGATCTTGCCGGGGTGGGCGGCGCACAGGTCGGGCGACAGGATCTGCATGTAGCGTGCCAGCACCATCGTGTCGCCGTGGGATTCCTCGAACAGGC
>SSSX01000169.1 GCA_015657735.1 Zoogloeaceae bacterium | reverse complement strand
TCGAGCACGCGGATCAGCGGCTGGCCGTCGGCGTTGCCGGTTTCGAGTTCGGGCGGACTGCCGGCGTAGTTGAGGGCGTTTTCGATCAGGTTGGTGACCGCCCGGCGCAGCGCCTGCGGGCGCGCCAGCGCGACGGCCGGGGCGGCGTGCCGGAGGGTCAGCGCGAAGCCGCGGCGGGCGTAGACCGCGGCCAGTTCGTCGGCCAGTCCGGCCAGGTCGACGGGGGCCGCTTCCTCGCCGCCGTCGATGCGCGAGAACTCCAGGAACTGGCCGATGATGCGGTCCATGTCTTCGATGTCGGAGGCCATCGCGTCCACGTCGGCAGGGTCGGCGCCGCACATCTCGACGCCCAGGCGCAGGCGCGCGAGCGGGGTGCGCAGATCGTGGGAGACGCCGGCGAGGATCAGCGCACGGTCGGCGTCGAGCTGCTGCAGGTCGTGGGACATCTGGTTGAAGGCGTGGGCGAGGTCGGCCAGTTCGGTCGGGCCGCTTTCGGATAGATGCGGCGGGACTTCGCCGCGGCCGACGGTGCGGGCGGCGGCGGCCAGCGCCTTGAGCGGGCGGTTGAGGCGCGAGACGATCATGTAGGCGCCGAGCATGGCCAGGCACAGCGCGGCGGCGCCCCACCACAGCCATTCGAGGGCGTGGGGGCGGATCACCCGGTCGCTGGGCAGCATCACCCAGAAGTCGCTGTGGTCGGTCGGGTCGTCGGCCTGGATGCGGAAGCTGACCCAGAAGCCGGGCAGACCTTCCCACGACGACGCGAAGCGGGTGTCGGCGCCGAGTTGCAGCCGGACGTCTTCCATGACGCGGCGCAGCACCGCGGTGTCGTCGAGGGGGCTGATCTTGTCCTGCGCTTCGGCGGGGTAGATGCGGATGCCTTCGAGCGTCGCCAGGTCGAGGAGCAGATCCTTGCGCAGCGCCGGATCGGCATTGAGCAGCGCGGTGCGGGTCAGGTTGATGATGCTGACGACGGTCTGGGCGGTGTGACGGCCGCGGTTCAGCTGGTCGAAGTGGCTGAAGATCGCCGACCACACCGCCACCGATGCGAGCATCAGCACCGCCACCAGCAGGAAGATGCGCCACAGCAGGGTGCTCGGCGAACCGGGCAGGCGGGAGCGGGACGGCGACACGACGGCCGGGCTGATTTACTGCGGACTGTGCTTGTTGCCGTCCGGCACGAAGACGTAGCCGAAGCCCCACACGGTCTGGATGTAGCGGGGCTTGCCGGGGTCTTCCTCGATGAGTTTGCGCAGACGCGAAATCTGCACGTCGATCGAGCGGTCGAAGACGTCGTATTCGCGACCGCGCGCCAGTTCCATCAGGCGGTCGCGCGACAGGGGCTGGCGGGGATGCTGGAGCAGCACCTTGAGCAGCGCGAACTCGCCGGTGGTGAGCAGGGTTTCCTCGCCGTTGCGGACGAGGATGCGGGTGCCGAGCTGGACGACGATCTGCCCGAAGCGCACGTCCTCGTCGTCGGTGGCCGGCGCGCCCGGCGGCGTCTGCGGCTGGCGGCGCAGCACCGCATGGATGCGGGCGACCAGTTCGCGGGGGTTGAAGGGCTTGGGCAGGTAGTCGTCGGCACCCATCTCGAGGCCGACGATGCGATCGACGTCGTCGCCCTTGGCGGTGAGCATCACGATCGGGATCAGGTTGTTGGTGCCGCGCAGGCGCCGGCAGATCGACAGGCCGTCCTCGCCGGGGAGCATCAGGTCGAGCACCATCAGATCGAAGTGTTCGCGCAATAGCGCGCGGTCCATCTGCGCGGCGTCGCCGACGGTCTTGACGGCGAAGCCCTGTTCGCCGAGGTAGCGCTTGAGGAGATCCCGCAGGCGCAGGTCGTCGTCGACGACGAGGACGCGATAACTTTCTTTTTCCATGGATGCAATCCTAGCCGCTCGCCTGCCCGGCGGCTAGCCGGTGGCAGCGGGGCGGGTAAGTAAACGTAAGCGCTGCCGGACGTCTAACATCCTCTTACAAAGGGGGATTCCAATCGCCGGCGGGGCTGACAGAATCGAATCGGTCAGGTTAGGATGATCGCCATGGGACGTGAAAAAACCTTGCCGGAGGGCTTCCGGCGCCGTGTCGGCCGAATGCTTGCGGTCGTGTTGACCGCCCTGGTGGCGAGTCCGCCGGCGTCGGCCCAGAGCAACGAGCGCGGTGGTGGCTGGCTGCGATCCTATACCGGACCCCACGAGCGCCCGGTGCGCGAGGCTCCGGCCTTCGCCGCCGAACCGATGCGCCGCCCGGGCCCGGACATCGACGACAGCCGCAATCCGCGGCGCTGGTCGCCGGAGGAGCGGCGCCAGTTGCGCAACGACGTCCACGAGGCCGGGCGCAACGTTTATGGCGAGCCACCGCGCCGGCGCGATTGACGCAGGCCGCGGAGGGCCGGCCTGGAAACGGTAGAATGCGCGGGCCATGAAGATTCTAGCCCTCGAAACCTCCACTGAATTCGCCTCCGTCGCCGTGCTCGACGACGGACGTCTCACCGAACGATCGGTTGCCGGCCGTCCTGGCCATTCGGAAACCATCCTTCCCGAAATCCTTCAACTGCTCGGCGACGCCGGCGTCGCCCTTGCCGACGTGGACGCGATCGCCTTCGGCGCCGGCCCGGGCGCCTTCACCGGCCTGCGCCTGGCCTGCGGCGTGGCGCAGGGGCTGGCGCTGGGCGCCGGCAAGCCGGTGGTTCCGGTCGGAACGCTGGAGGCGCTGGCGAGCCAGTGCGCGGACGAATCGATCTTCGTCGCCACCGACGCGCGGATGTCCGAGGTGTACTTCGCGGCCTACCGGCGGGTGGGCGGCGCGCTGCAGGAAGTGCTGGCGCCGGCCTGCGCGGTGCCCGCCGAG
>SSSX01000168.1 GCA_015657735.1 Zoogloeaceae bacterium | reverse complement strand
GCCGACGTCGAACGCATCACCGCCCGCGTCGCGCTGAAGAGCGCCCGGCCGCGCGATCTCTCGGCGCTGCGCGACAGCCTCGGCCGCCTCGCCGAACTGCGCGCCGCCCTCGCCGCGCCCCAGGCGCCGCTGCTGGTGCGCATGATGGACGAACTCGCGACGCCGGACGCCGCCCTCGACCTGCTCGTCGGTGCCATCGCGCCGGAACCTTCGACGGTGCTGCGCGACGGCGGCGTGATCGCCACCGGCTTCGACGCCGATCTGGATGAGCTGCGCGGCATCCAGACCAACTGCGGCGCCTTCCTGCTCGAACTCGAAGCCCGCGAGCGCGAACGCACCGGCATCGCCAACCTCAAGGTCGAGTTCAACCGGGTCCACGGCTTTTACATCGAAATCTCGGCCGCCAATGCCGCCAAGGCGGACCTGCCCGACGACTACCGCCGCCGCCAGACCCTCAAAAACGCCGAACGCTTCATCACCCCCGAGCTCAAGGCTTTCGAGGACAAGGCCCTGTCCGCCCAGGAACGCGCGCTGGCCCGCGAAAAGCTGCTCTACGACGACGTGCTCGACCGCCTCGCCGCCGACATCCCGCGCTTCCAGCGCATCGCCCGCGCCTGCGCGGTGCTCGACGGCCTGTCGGCGTTTGCCGAAGCGGCCGCCCGCTACAACTACGCGATGCCGCAATTCAGCGACCAGCCCGGCATCGAGATCAACGCCGGGCGTCATCCGGTGGTCGAACGTCAGGTCGACAACTTCATCGCCAACGACTGCCGCCTCGACCCGACCCGCCGCATGCTGCTGATCACCGGCCCCAATATGGGCGGCAAATCGACGACCATGCGCCAGGTGGCGCTGATCGTGCTGCTCGCCCACATCGGCTGCTTCGTGCCGGCCGACTCGGCGCGCATCGGACCGGTGGACGCCATCTTCACCCGCATCGGCGCCTCCGACGACCTCGCCTCCGGACGTTCCACCTTCATGGTCGAAATGACCGAGGCGGCGGCGATCCTCCATGGCGCCACCGACCAGAGCCTGGTGCTGATGGACGAGATCGGCCGCGGCACCTCCACCTTCGACGGCGTCGCGCTGGCCGTCGCCATCGCCCGCCATCTGCTCGACAGGAACCGCTGCTGGACCCTGTTCGCCACCCACTATTTCGAGCTGACCCGCCTCGCCCAGGACTACCCCGAG
>SSSX01000167.1 GCA_015657735.1 Zoogloeaceae bacterium | reverse complement strand
TGCGGCAGCTCGGTCAGGAAGGTGCTGTCGAAGTACGACAGGCCGTTGCTCACCTCGTCCATCACCGACAGTGTGCTGAAGCGCAGCATGCGCGTCTGCCACAGGGTCAGCACGGCGCGGCGCAGCGCGTCGGCGTTGGCTTCGGCCTCGTCGGGGGTGAGCTGGATGCGGTCGCGCTCGTCGAGCAGGCGGGCGATGGCCTGCTGGCAGTTGAGGATGCTCTTGCGCTGCACTTCGGTGGGGTGGGCGGTGAGCACCGGCGAAATGCGGGCCGACTGGAACACCGCGCGCAGGGCGTCGCTGTCGAGGCCGGCGGCGAAGGCGTGCGCCAGCGCCGCCTCCAGGCTGCCCGGCGCGGGCGCCTCGCCGGCCAGCTGGGCGGCCCGGCGGCCGCGCAGCTGGTCCTGGTCCTCGGCGATGTTCACCAGTTGCGAGAAGTAGCTGAAGGCGCGCACCACCTGGGTGGTCTGCTCGGGCGACAGGCTGTCCAGGGTGGCGGCCAGCTCGTGTTGCAGCGCGGCGTCGTCGAGCCGGTGAAAGCCGGTGGACAGGCGCCGGATGCGTTCGATGAGCGCGAAGGCGGCCTCGCCGTGCTGGGCGCGCACGGTGTCGCCGAGCAGCTGGCCGAGCTGGCGGATGTCGCGGCGCAGCCGGTCCTCCGTCTTGAGCGGGTCGATGGCGTTCATGGCGGGGCCCGGTCAGCGGTCGGCGAGGGGAAAGGCGTCGCGGCCGGGGTAGCGGGCGGCGGCGCCGAGCTGCTGTTCGATGCGCAGCAGCTGGTTGTACTTCTCGACGCGGTCGGAGCGGCTCATCGAGCCGGTCTTGATCTGCCCGGTGGACAGGCCCACCGCCAGGTCGGCGATGGTGGTGTCGCCGGTCTCGCCGGAGCGGTGCGAGGCGACCGCGGTGTAGCCGTGGCGGCGGGCCAGATCGATGGCGGCGATGGTCTCGGTGAGGGTGCCGATCTGGTTCACCTTGATCAGGATCGAGTTGGCGATGCCCTTGCGGATGCCTTCGCGCAGGATGCCGGTGTTGGTGACGAAGAGGTCGTCGCCGACCAGCTGCACCTTGTCGCCGAGGGCGCGCGTCAGGCTGGCCCAGCCGTCCCAGTCGTCCTCGGCCATGCCGTCCTCGATGGTGATGATCGGGTATTTGGCGCACCAGCCGGCGAGCATGTCGACCAGCGCGTCGGAACTCAGGCTGCGCCCTTCGCCGGCCAGATGGTAGCGGCCGTCGCGGTAGAACTCGGAGGCGGCGCAGTCGAGGCCCAGGTGGATGTCCCGGCCGGCGACGAAGCCGGCTTTGTCGATCGCTTCGAGGATCAGTTCCAGCGCCGCTTCGTTGCTGGCCACCGACGGGGCGAAGCCGCCTTCGTCGCCGACGGCGGTGCTCATGCCGCGTTCGCCGATCACCCGCTTGAGGCTGTGGAAGACCTCGGCGCCGTAGCGCACCGCCTCCGAGAAGGTGGGCGCGCCGGTCGGGACAATCATGAACTCCTGCAGGTCGAGGCTGTTGTTGGCGTGGGCGCCGCCGTTGATGACGTTGATCATCGGTACCGGCAGCAGCATCGGGCCGGCGCCGCCGAGGTAGCGGTAGAGGGGCAGGCCGGCGGCGGCGGCGGCCGCGTGGGCGGTGGCCATCGACGCGGCGAGCAGCGCGTTGGCGCCCAGGCGCGACTTGTTGTCGGTGCCGTCGAGGGCGATCAGGGTCTGGTCGATGCGCACCTGTTCGCTGGCCGGCAGGCCTAGCAGCGCGCCGCGGATCTCGCCTTCGAGGTGGGCGACGGCGCGGCGGGTGCCCTTGCCGCCGTAGCGGGCCGGGTCCTGGTCGCGCAGCTCGATGGCCTCGCGGCTGCCGGTCGAGGCGCCCGAGGGCACCGCCGCGCGGCCGACCGCGCCGCAGTCGAGGATCACGTCGCATTCGACGGTGGGGTTGCCGCGGGAGTCGATGATTTCGCGGCCGATGAGGTCGATGATCTTGCTCACGGTGGGGCTCCTGCGGTTCAGAGGATGAAGTGGGTGTTGACGAAGTTCGACTTGTGGCCGAGCACGATGGCGTCGAGCAGCGTCTTGGTGGCCTCGGTCTGCTTGGCGGCGACCATCGTGCGGATCGAGAAGGCGCGCAGCGCGTCGTGCACCGACAGGGTGCCTTCGGCGGAATCCTTGCGCCCGGTGAAGGGGAAGATGTCCGGGCTGCGCTGGCACTGGCAGTTGATGTTGACGCGGCACACCTGGTTCACCAGCGGGTCGACGAGGCTGGCGATCTGCTCCGGGTCGGTGCCGAAGATCGACACCTGCTGGCCGTGGTCGGAACTGATCACGTATTCGAGCGCGGT
>SSSX01000166.1 GCA_015657735.1 Zoogloeaceae bacterium | reverse complement strand
GCCGGCACCCGCTACGTCCAGACGGCGCTCGACGTGACCACGGCGGTGCTGTCGGCGTCGCCGTCCGACCGCAGCTTCCAGATCACCAGCGCCTTCGTGCAGGACGAGATCACCTTGCAGCCGCGGACCTGGAAGCTGACCCTCGGCGGGCGCATCGAGCACTCGACGCTGGCCCACCTCGAACCGCAGCCGACGGTGCGCCTGATGTGGACGCCGACCGAGGCCGACAGCCTGTGGACCCACTGGTCGCGGGCGGCGCGCACGCCGTCGATCGGCGAAACCGGAACATCGATCCTGTTCGGCATCCAGCCGACCGGCAACCCGGCGCTGCCGCTGGTGGCGACGGTGTCGCGGCCGGGGCCGGGCTGGCGGCCGCGGGCCGAACGTGTCGACGCGCTGGAGCTCGGCTACCGCCGCAGTCTGGGCAACGGCAGCTTCGAGGCGGTGCTGTTCCACCACGACTACCGCCGCCTGATCAGCGACTACCAGGATCCGGCCGGCCTGCAGATGCCCGGGGTGCCGCTGCCGATGCCGCCCTATTTCGCGCCGATCCAGAATTTCTATCGCGGCAACGTCGGCCGCGCCGACAGCACCGGCCTCGAGCTGGGCCTCGACCTGCCGGTGACCCACAGCCTGCGCCTGCAGGCGAGCTACACGGTGATGAACCTGCGCCCGGCCGCCAGCGCCGATCCGCTCACCGACGCGTCGGGGCGGGCGCTGGCGGCCGCGTCGCCCCACCACTGGGCCAGCCTGCACGGACTGCTCAATATGGGCAGGGGGCGCGAGCTCGATCTGATGCTGCGCCGGGTCGGCAGCGTCGGACATGGCGACGTGCCGGCCTACACCGCGGTCGATCTGCGCTACGGCTGGCGGGCCAGCGCCGATTTCGAGCTCGCGGTGGTCGGCGTCAACCTGTTCGACCAGCGGCATCTGGAATACGTCTCCAGCCTCTTCCCGTCCCAGCCCACCTACCAGGGCCGGCAAGGCTTCGTCCAGGGCGTGTGGCGGTTCTGAGGGGCGACAGGTGATCCGTTTCCGTCTCCCCGGGTTGGCGCTGCGCCTCGCCGTGCTTGCGGCGGCGGGCCTCGGCAGCGCCGTCGCGCTGGCGATGCCGCCGGGCGAGTACCAGATCAAGGCCGCCTACCTGCTCAATTTCGCGCGCTATGTGGAATGGCCGGCGGCGCGGCTGGCCAGCGGCATGCCGCTGCGCCTGTGCGTCGTCGGGCGCGACCCGTTCGGCGGGGCGCTGGCCGGCGTCGAGGGGCGCCAGGTCAATGGCCACGAGGTGCGGGTGCGCCAGGTCGACGGGGCCGAGCAGGCCGCCGACTGCCACATCGTCTTCATCGCCGATTCCGAGGAGCGGCGGCTCGGTGTGCTGCTGCGCGGGCTGGCCGTCCGCGGCGTGCTGACGGTCAGCGACATCGACGGCTTTGCCGAGGCCGGCGGCGCCATCGGACTGGTCGTCGAGGACGAGCGGGTGCGCTTCGACATCAACCAGGCGGTGCTGCTGCGCGATGGCCTGCGCGCCAGCTCCCAGCTGCTGCGCCTGGGGCGCAGCGTGTTCGGCCTGAAGGCGCCCTGATGCTGCCGCTGCACGATCTGCCCATCGGCCGCAAGCTCGGCATCGTGGCCCGCCTGAGCGTGCTGATCGCCCTCGGCGTGGCGGTGCTGACGATCTTTCTGACCGAGGTTCGCAACGAGGTGCGCCGCGCCGGCGAGGACGGCCGGATGCTGTCGGAGATCGTCGCCGACAGCGCGATCTCGCCGCTGCGCTTCGACGACGTGCGGGTCGCCGAGTCGCTGCTGGGCGCGCTGCACCACCACGAGCGGGTGGCGGCGGCACTGGTGCTGCGTACCGACGGCAGCGTCTTCGCCGCCTATCCGGCCGACCTGCGCCTCGACGCCGAGCATGTCGCCTACCTGCAGGCCGAGGCCGCCGCCGGGACGATCCGCTGGGGCAGCCTGAGCCTGGTGGTGGCCAAGCGGCTGGACAGCGACGGCGACGCGCTGGGGCAGCTGATCCTCGAATTCGATCTCCGCTCGATTGTCGCGCGCCTCGCGCTGTGGCTGGTCTTCGTGCTCGTCGGGCTGGTCGTGGCGCTGATCGTCGCCGGCGTGTTCTCGCGCCGCATGCAGGGCACGATCGTCGAGCCGCTGCAAAAACTGGCCGGCGTGGTGCGCGCGGTGCGTGCCGGCAAACGCTACGACCTGCGCGCGCCGGCCGGCCACGCCGACGAGGTGGGCGAGCTGATCACCGGCTTCAACGGCATGCTCGCCGAAATCGCCGCCCGCGACCGCGAGCTGACGCTGCACCGCGAAAGCCTGGCCTCCGAGGTGGCGGCGCGGACCGCCGAGCTGCGCGCGGCGATGGAGCAGGCCGAGGCGGCCAGCCGCGCCAAGTCCCAGTTCCTGGCCAACATGAGCCACGAGATCCGGACGCCGATGAACGGCGTCATGGGCATGATCGGGCTGCTCCGCCAGACGCCGCTGGGCGAGCGCCAGGGGCGTTTTGTTGATATGCTGGATGACTCCGCGCGGGCCTTGATGGAGATTATCAACGACGTGCTCGACGTATCCAAAATCGAAGCCGGGCGACTGGAGCTCGAAGTGCTGCCGTTTGCGCTGCGGGAAACCTTCGATCAGGTTGCCACGCTGTTCGCCACCTCGGCCCACGCGCGCGGTCTGCGCCTCTATCTCCACGTCGACCGGCGGGTGCCGGCGCGGGCGGTGGGCGACGTGCTGCGCGTTCGCCAGGTGCTCAACAATCTGGTTTCCAACGCCCAGAAATTCACCGAGAAGGGCGACATCGCCATCGCCGTGACGCCGGCGGCGTGCGCCGACCCGGGCCGCCTGCGCCTGCGCGTCGAGGTTCGCGACACCGGCATCGGCGTGCCCCGCGAGGCCGGCGCCCGGCTGTTCCAGTCCTTTTCCCAGGCCGACAATTCGATGGCGCGGCGCTTCGGCGGCACCGGTCTGGGCCTGGCCATCGCCCGCCAGCTGGTCGAACAGATGAACGGCGAGATCGGCTACGTCACCGAGCCGGGGCGCGGCTCGTGCTTCTGGGTCGAATTCGAAATGGGCCGCGACGACCCGGGCGGCGTCGCCGACATTCCGCTGGCCGGTCGCAACGCGCTGCTCGCCATCGGCGACCCGCGCCTGCGCGACGCGCTGGTCGAGCAGCTGGCCTTCTTCGGCTGCAGCGCCGAACTGGCCTACGACCCGCCGGCGGTGGACGAGATGCTGGCCGGCGGCGTGCGCTACGACTGGCTGGTGGTGGATGCCGGCGTCGACCGCGGCAACGGCCGGCGCCTGATTGACGCGCTGCACGGGCGCGCCGGGCGGCCGCCGCTGGTGGTCATCGTCGGCGCCGGCCACGAGGAAGCCGCCGCGGTGCGCGAGGCCGGTGCCGACGTGATCCTCAGCCGCCCGCTGTGCGGCGCCGAGATCCTGCGCTGCCTCGGCGGCGGCGCGGCCGATGCGCCGCCGCCGGCCGCAGCGCCGCTGGCCGCCCACCTGCTGCTCGTCGAGGATCATCCGGTCAATCGGGAAGTGGCGCTGGCGGTGCTGCAGTCGCTCGGCTGCCGGGTGACGGTCGCCGAGGACGGGCGCAAGGCCGTCGAGGCCTGTCGCGCCGAGCGCTTCGACCTGGTGCTGATGGACATCCAGATGCCCGAGATGGACGGCCGCCAGGCCACCGGCGCGATCCGCGCCGATGAGGCGGCCCGCGGTCTGCCGCGCATGCCCATCGTCGCGCTGACCGCCAACGCGCTGCGCGAGGACCGCGACGCCTGCCTCGCCGCGGGCATGGACGACTACCTCGTCAAACCGGTATCCGGCGAGCAGCTGTGGGCGGTGCTGAGCCGCTGGCTGCGCGACGCGCTGCCGTCCGATCCCGACGGCGCGCGGCCGCGGGCGGCGCGGCCCGAGGCCGCCGCCGACGCCGACGGTGGGCCGGCCCTCGACGTCGAGGTGCTGCTCGGCCTGCCCGGCGTCAATGGCCGGCGCGACTCGCCGATGCTGCAACGCCTGCTGGCGCTGTTCGTCGGCGAGACCGCGCGCAATGTGAGCAGCCTCGTGCGGGCGGCCGAGGCCGGCGACGGCGCGACGGTGCAGGGGCTCGCCCACAAGATGAAGTCGGCCTGTCTGGCGCTCGGCGCCATGCGGCTGGGCACCGGCGCGCGCCGGCTCGACGAGCGGATCAAGGGCGGCGCGGTGCCGACCTCCGCCGAGGTGGCGGCCATCGTCGATGCCTGGGAAGATTGCCGGCAGGCGCTCGCGCAGGAAGGATTGGTGACCATGGATGTCTTGACCCGGGCGGAAAGCCCGCTGCAACGATGACGGCAAGCCGCGATCCCCACGTGCTGGTCGTCGACGACGACCCGCTGATCCGCATGATGGCCGTCGAGGCGCTGCGCGAGGGCGGGCTCACCACCGTCGAGGCCGAGGACGGCGTGCAGGCCCTGCACGCCTTCGACGCCGAGCACCCCGATCTGGTGCTGCTCGACGTGCTGATGCCGGGGCTCAGCGGTTTCGAGGTGTGCCGCCGCCTGCGCGCCACGCCGGCCGGCGAGTTGGTGCCGATCATCATGCTGACCGGCCTCGACGACAGCGAATCGGTGGAGGAGGCGTTTCACGTCGGCGCCACCGATTTCATCTCGAAGCCGATCAACTGGACGCTGCTGCGCTTCCGCATCCGCTACGTGCTGCGTTCGGCGCAGCTGCTGAAGGAGCTGGTCCGCAACAAGGAAAGCCTGTCCAGCGCCCAGCGGATTGCCCGCCTGGGCAGCTGGGAATGGTCGGTGCCGGACGATCTGGTCCAGCGCTCGCCGCAGTATTACCGCCTGTTCGGCCAGCGCGCCGAGAGCTTCGGCGACGGCATGGGCGCGCTGCTCGACCATGTCTATGGGCCCGACCGGGCGATGGTCGACGCCGCGCTGTCCGGAGCCCGCAACGGCGCCGGCTATCAACTGACCTACCGCATCGTGTGGCCCGACGGCAGCGTGCGCACGCTGCTCGAAACCGTCGAGCGGGCCGACGAGGGCGCGAGCGCCGCGGCGCTGCTGATGGAAGGCAGCGCGCAGGACATCACCGAGCAGGTCGAGGCGCAGCGGCGAATCCGTCAGCTGGCCTACTTCGATCCGCTCACCGGTCTGCCCAACCGCGAATTCTTCCGCGAGAGCCTGCTCGCCGCCGCCGCCCGCTGCCTGCGCAACGACAGCCGCTGTGCGGTGATGGTGGTCGATATCGACCGCTTCGCGCGCATCAACGACAGCCTTGGCCCCGAGCGCGGCGACCAGGTGCTGCAGGTGATCGGCCATCGCCTGCGCGAGAGCATGGGCGACCGCGCGCCGGCCGAACCGGCCGGCGGCGGCGGGCTGCCGCGGCTGAAGGTGGCGCGGCTGGCGGCCGACGAGTTCGGCATCCTGCTCAGCGACGTCGGGACGGTCGACGACGTGCTCGCCACCGCCCACGAACTGCTGCACGCGGTGCGCGCGCCGATCCGCGTGCCGGGCCAGGAGATCACGCTGTCGGCGCGGGTCGGCGTGGCCTTGATGCCCGATCACGCGGCCGATGCCGATGCGCTGCTGAAGGCCGCCGAAACCGCGCTGAACCGCGCCAAGCGGGTCAGCCGCGACCAGGTCGCGCTGTTCTCCGAGGAGATGAAAGTGGCGGCCTTCCTGCGCTTCACGCTCGAAGGCGACCTGCGCCGGGCGATCGGCGAGGATGAGTTGCAGGTGCTGTACCAGCCGATCATCGACGTGGACCGCCGCTGCGTGGTCAAGGCCGAGGCGCTGGTGCGCTGGCCGCACAGCTCGCGCGGGGCGGTGCCGCCGCCGGAGTTCATTTCGCTGGCCGAAGAAACCGGCATGATCGTGCCGCTGACGCGGGTGGTGCTGGAGCGCGTCTGCAACGACATCGCCGAACTCGGCGCGGCGCTGCCGGACGATTTCCGGATCAGCATCAACCTGTCGGGCGTGAACTTCATGGACCCGCAGCTGATCGCCACCGTCCGCGCGGTGCTGGACGGCGCCGGGGTGGCCGCCGCGCGGATCGAGTTCGAACTCACCGAAACCGTGCTGATGCGCGATCTCGACTACGCGACGACGATCCTCGCCCAGCTGCGCGAGATGGGCATCCGGGTGGCGGTCGATGATTTCGGCACCGGCTATTCGTCGCTGGCCTATCTGCGCCGGCTGGCGGTGGATACGCTGAAGATCGACCGTTCCTTCGTCAGCGAACTCGACGACGGGCAGGGCATGGCCATCGTCAGGGCGGTCATCGGGCTGGCCCACAGCCTGGGGCTCGAAGTGGTGGCCGAGGGCGTCGAGACGACCGCCCAGCTCGATACGCTGCGCAGCCAGGGCTGCCACCTGATCCAGGGCTACCTGTTCGCCCGGCCGATGACCAGCCGGGCGTTGGCCCGCACCGTCGCCAGCGTCGTGATCGGCTGACACCCGGCGGATTTCGGTGCGCAGGCGGGCGGCGGCCGGGCCGGCGGGGTAAAATCGCGCCATGTCCGACCATGCCCATCACTTTCCGGTGCTCGCCGTCGTCGCCATCGGCATCGGCGCGGCGCTTGGCGCCTGGCTGCGCTGGTGGCTCGGCCTGCGCCTCAACCCGCTGTTCGCCCACATGCCGCTCGGCACGCTGGCCGCCAACCTGCTCGGCGGCTACCTGATCGGCATCGCGGTGGCCTATTTCGCGCTGCGCACCGATCTCCCGCAGGAACTCCGCCTGTTCGTCGTCACCGGCTTTCTCGGCGGGCTGACCACCTTCTCGTCGTTCTCGGCCGAAGTCGTGCACCTCATCGACACCGCCCGCTACGCCTGGGCCGCCGGCGCGGCGGCGATGCACCTCGGCGGCTCGCTGTGCATGACCGCCCTCGGCATGTGGACCGTCCATCTCGTCCGCGCCTGATTCACCCCGCATTCCGCAGTACCTCCGCATGGCCTCCCAGCACGACACCCAAGACCCCTATCGCCTGCTCGAACAGTGCCTGTCGGCCGACCGCCCCGGCCTGCGCCGCGACCTGCGCCGCCTGCCGCGGCGTCCGCGCAGCCTCGCCGAACTGCCCGACGCGCTGCGCCTCGCCATCGCCGCTTCCGCGGCGAAGCTGATCGTCCGCGCCAACGCGCTGCCGAAGCCCGATTTTCCGCCCGAACTGCCGGTCAACCAGCGCCGCGACGAGATCGCCGCGGCGATCCGCGATCATCAGGTGGTGATCGTGTGCGGCGAAACCGGCTCCGGCAAGACCACCCAGCTGCCCAAGATCTGCCTCGAACTGGGGCGCGGCGTGGCCGGCCTGATCGGCCACACCCAGCCACGGCGGATCGCCGCCCGCGCCACCGCCAGCCGCATCGCGCAGGAGCTGAAGAGCGAACTCGGCGCGACGGTCGGCTTCAAGATCCGCTTCACCGACCGCATCGGCCCGCAGAGCTACATCAAGCTGATGACCGACGGCATCCTGCTCGCCGAAACCCAGGGCGACCCGCTGCTGTCGGCCTACGACACGCTGATCATCGACGAGGCCCACGAGCGCAGCCTCAACATCGACTTCCTGCTCGGCTACCTGCGCCAGCTGCTCGCCAAACGGCCGGACCTCAAGGTGATCGTCACCTCCGCGACGCTCGACGCCGAGCGCTTCGCGCGCCACTTCGGCACGGGCGACACGCCGGCGCCGGTGATCGAGGTGTCCGGCCGCCTGTTCCCGATCGAGATGCGTTACCGGCCGGTCGAGCGCGACGCGCCCAGGCCGGCCCGGCCCGGCGAGCCGACGCCGCGCCCCGACAGCCGCGGCCCCGACCGCGATCTTTACGACGCGCTGGTCGACGCCGTCGACGAAGCCCAGCGCAGCGGCCCCGGCGACGTGCTGGTGTTCCTGCCCGGCGAGCGCGAAATCCGCGAGGCCGCCGAGGCGCTGAGGAAGGCCCACCACGCCGCTGGCACCGAAATCCTGCCGCTCTTCGCGCGCCAGTCGGCGGCTGAGCAGGCGCGCGTGTTCGCCGCGTCGAAGGGGCGCCGGGTGGTGCTCGCCACCAACGTCGCGGAAACCTCGCTCACCGTGCCGGGCATCCGCTACGTGGTGGATACCGGCCTGGCGCGGGTCAAGCGCTACTCGCACCGCAACAAGGTCGAGCAGCTGCAGATCGAGAAGATCGCCCAGTCTGCCGCCCGCCAGCGCGCCGGGCGCTGCGGCCGGGTCAGCGACGGCATCTGCTTCCGCCTCTACGACGAGGACGATTTCGACAAACGCCCCGAGCACACCGATCCGGAAATCCTGCGCTCGTCGCTGGCCGGCGTGATCCTGCGCATGAAGTCGCTCAAACTGGGCGAGGTGGCCGACTTCCCGTTCATCGATGCGCCGCTGCCGCGCATGGTCGCCGACGGCTACCAGCTGCTGGCCGAACTGGGCGCGGTCGAGGAGGCGGACGGCGGCGCATTGATGAACCTCACCGCGATCGGCCGCGAACTGGCCCGCCTGCCGCTCGATCCGAAGATCGGCCGCATGATTCTCGCCGCCCGCGACCGCGGCAGCCTCGCCGAAGTGCTGGTGATCGCCGCCGCACTATCGACGCAGGACCCGCGCGAGCGTCCGCCCGAACGCCAGGCCGCCGCCGACCAGGCCCACGCGCGCTTCCGCGGCCCGGAGCACGAGCAGAAGTCGGAGTTCCTGTGGTTCTGGAACCTCTGGAAAGCCTGGGAGGAAGTCCAGCGCCACGAAACCTCCAGCAAGCAGAAGGCGTGGTGCAAGACGCACTTCATGTCGTGGCTGCGCCTGCGCGAATGGCGCGACGTGTTCACCCAGCTGCACACCCTGTGCGCCGAGCATGGCTGGCAGGAGAACGACCAGCCGGCCGGCTTCGAGGCCATCCACAAGGCGCTGCTCGCCGGCCTGCTGGGGCATGTCGGCAGCAAGGTCGACGATGCGTCGGGGCCGGCGGCGGGCAGTTACCTCGGCGCCCGCGGCATCAAGTTCTGGCCGCACCCGGGTTCCGCCATCGCCAGGAAGGCCGGCAAATGGATCATGTGCGCCGAGCTGGTGGATACCTCGCGGCTGTTCGGCCGCTGCCTGGCGCGCATCGAGCCCGAGTGGCTGGAGGAAGTCGGCGGCCATCTGCTCAAGCGCCACATCTCCGAGCCGCACTGGTCGAAGGCCAGCGGCGCGGTGCGTGGCTGGGAGCGCGGCACGCTGTACGGCCTCACGGTCTATCCGCGGCGCGGCGTCAGCTACCGCGACATCGATCCGGCGCTGTGCCGCGAGCTGTTCATCCGCGAAGGGCTGGTGCAGGGCGAGATCGCCGAAGGCCCGGCCCGCGGGATGGCCTTCCTGGCCCACAACCGGCGTCTGGTGGCCGAAATCGAACGGCTCGAACACAAGTCGCGCCGCCCCGACGTGCTGGTGGACGAAGAACTGATCCACGCCTTCTACGACGCCAAACTGCCGCCCGAGGTGCTCGATCTGGCCAGCTTCGAGGCCTGGCGCAAGGGCGCCGAGAAAAAGGCGCCGAAACTGCTGCAGCTGACCCGCGACCAGCTGATGCGCCACGACGCCGAAGGCATCACCACCGACCGCTTCCCGTCCGGCTTCGAGGTGCTCGGCCAGAAGCTCAAGCTCGCCTACCTGCACGAACCCGGCGAGGCCGACGACGGCGTGACGCTCACCGTGCCGCTGGCGATGCTCAACCAGATTCCCGCCCACCGCTGCGAATGGCTGGTGCCCGGCCTGCTCGAGGAAAAGGTCACCGCGCTGCTGCGCACCGTGCCGCAGAAGCACCGCCACCGCCTGCAGCCGGTCGCCGACAGCGCGGCCGACTTCATGCTGAAGTTCGACGCCGGCGAGTTCGACACCGACGATCCGCTGCTCAAGGCGCTGCAGCGCTTCGTCGAGGAGCGCGTGTCGCTCAAGCTGCCGATGGAGAGCTTCCGGCCGGAGAACCTCAATCCGCACTGCTTCATGAACTTCCGGGTCCACGACGAGCACGGCCGCGTGCTCGGCCAGTCGCGCAATCTGGCCGAACTGCGCGCCCGGTTCAAAGACCAGGTCGCCGCGCGCTTCCAGTCGGCGCGCATCGTGCCGGCGCCGGCCGACGCGGCACCGGCGACGAAGGGCGCGCCGGCCGCCGCCGCGGTCGCACCGAAGAAGACGCCGGACGCCGCGCTCGACGGTTTCACCGGGTGGACTTTCGGCCCGCTGCCCGAACTCCTCGAAGTGAAGGTCGCCGGTCGCGAGATCGTCGGTTTTCCGGCGCTGCACGACGACGGCGCCAGCGTCTCGCTGCGTCCCTACGACACGCCGGAGGAGGCCGCCCGGGTCCATCGCCTCGGCCTCGCCCGGCTGTTCGCGCTCGAACTGGCGGCGCAGGTCAAGGCCATCGAAAAGCTGCCGGGGCTGCGCGAACTGGCGCTGGCCTTCATCGCCTACGGCAGCGAGGCCGAACTCAAGACGCAGCTCGTCGCCGCCACGCTGGAACGCTGCTGCCTGCTCGAACCCTTGCCGGCGGATGCCGACGCCTTCGCACGGCGCTGCCAGGAAGCCAAGCCGCGCATCACGCTGGTCGCCCAGGAGCTGATGCGCCTCACCGGCCAGCTGATCGCCGAACACGCCACGCTCACCAAGCGCGTCGCCGGCCTCAAGACCTTCCCCGAGGCGGTCGCCGACATCAACGCCCAGATGGCCCGGCTGATGCCGAAGAACTTCCTCGTCGCGCTGCCCTACGAGCGCATCGCGCAGATTCCGCGCTACCTCAAGGGCGCCACGGTGCGCATCGACAAGCTGCGCACCAATCCCGCCCGCGACGGCCAGCTGATGGCCGAATGGAAAGGCCTCGCCCAGCCCTTCGAGCGCGAAGCGCTGGCCAAGGCCAAGGCCGGCGTCAGCGATCCGCAGCTGGCCGAATTCCGCTGGCTGCTCGAAGAGCTGCGCGTCGGCCTGTTCGCCCAGGAACTCAAAACGCCGATGCCGGTATCGGTGAAGCGGCTGCAGAAAATCTGGGAAAGCCGGCCGCGCTGACGGCGCACCGCCTATATTCCGAGAACCTTCAACCTTGCGACTGAACCTTTCCCCGCCGAGCCGACCATGACCCATTCCTTCGACGTTGCCGAATCCGATTTCGATTCCGCCGTGCTGTCGCGTTCCCGCCAGGTGCCGGTGCTGGTGGATTTCTGGGCGCCGTGGTGCGGGCCGTGCCGGACGCTGAAGCCGCTGCTCGAGCAGCTCGCCGACGATTACGGCGGCCGTTTCGAGCCGGCCAAGGTGAATTCCGACAAGGCCCAGGCGGTGGCGGCGCGCTACGCGGTGCGCAGCATTCCGGCGGTCAAGCTGTTCGTCGATGGCGAGGTGGTCGACGAATTCACCGGCGCGCTGCCGGAAGGGCAGCTGCGGACCTTCCTCGACGCCAACCTGCCCGACGAGGCCGAAAAGCTGCGCCGGGCCGCGGCCGGAGTGGCCAGCCCGCTGGAACGGGCGGAATTGCTGCGGCAGGCGCTGGACCTGTCGGGCGGCCGTCACGAGATCCTGCTCGATCTGATCGCCGCGCTGCTCGACGCGGGCCTGTCCGACTACGCCGCGGCCGGGCTGGAGTCGGTGCCGCCGCGCGAGCAGGACGCGCGCTGGCGGAAGCTCAAGGCCCGGCTCGATCTGGCCAGCGGCGCCGGCGCGGCCGACGAGGACACGCTGCGCGGCCGCATCGGGGCCGATCCGCAGGATTTCGAGGCCCGCTTCGAACTCGCCACGCTGCTCGCCCAGCGCGGCGAATGGCCGGCCGCGTTCGCCGAACTGCTCGAAGTGGTGCTGCGCGACCGCAGCGACGCCCGCACCACGGCCCGCAGCCGGCTGGTCGAGTGGTTCGCGCTGTGCCCGGACGCCCGCGCCGTCGCCGCTGCCCGGCGCCAGCTGTCGATGTATCTGAACTGAAGCGGGGCCGGACCGGCTGCGCGTCGAACAGCTCGCCGACGCCGCGGAAGGACGGTCCGCCTCAGCGGACGGTCGTCGGCGGCGGTGGGCCGGCCGGCTTCCGGCGCGGCGCCGGACGCTGCGGCTGGTCCTCGGCGGGCTTGAGCCGCCCGATGGCCACCGCCAGACGATCCAGATCGGCCCCGTAGGTGGCCTCGTCGAGCAGGTGACGGTGCAGTTCCGAGTAGTCGAGGATGAACCAGTCCGGCAGGGTCCGGGCCGGGCGGGCCTTCAGTTCGACCGGCAGGATGGGCACCTTCTTGCTGGCCGCGAAGGACAGTTCCTTGCGGACCGCTTCGGACCCCAGCGCGTCGGGGGTGAGCAGCAGGACGACGGCGCGGGCGTGGTTGAGCCCCTGGGTGACCCTTTCCTTCCAGCTGCCCGAGAGGATGCCTTCGCGGTCGATCCACGGGGTGAATCCCCTTTCCTCGAGCCCGGCCACGAGGCGGTCGGCGGCGGCGGTGTCCTCGCGGGCATAGCTGATGAAGACCGGGCGCGGCACGTCGGCGAGGTAGATCGGCGCGGGGACGTTCCAGACCCATTTCTGCGGCGTCATCTCGTGCCCGTGGGCAGCGGCGTAGCTGCGCACGAAGTCGTGCAGTTCGTCGATCGAGACGCGCCCGTCGCCGTCGCGGTCGGCGGCTGCCCCGCGCAGGCCGGCGCACAGGGCCAGCGTGAAGGCGCCGCCCTCGGGCGTGTCGGGGCACGACTGCTCGGCGCCGCAGGAGGTGATCGCGTAGAGGCCGTCGGGGATGCCGCGGTTGTTGTTGAAGAAGGCGCCGGCGTAGCAGCAGTCGATCAGCAGCACGCTGCGCCGGCAACGCGAACGCCGCAACTGCAGCGTGATGAATTCGGTGTCGAGGGCGGTGGCGTCGATGAAGTCCTGGTCCACGTCCACCACGGCGAGATAGAGGTTGCCGAACTCGTCGCGCAGCCCGTTGCCGGAGTAATAGATGAGGATGGTGTCCTCGGCGTCGGCCTCGCGGCAGATGCGGGCGATCTCGCGGCGCACTTCAAGCAGGCCGCGGTCGACCAGCACCCGCACGTCGAAGCGGCAGCTTTCGGGATTCGACAGCACGGCGGCGAAGCGCCGCGCATCCTCGGCGGGTCCGGCCAGCTGGAATTCGGGAACGCGCGTGTAGTGACCGTTGCAGATCAGCAAGGCCAGCCTGCGTCGTGCAGCTCCGGCGCCCATCGTCCTTCCCCCTTCGAAATCGCGCCCCGGTCCGGAATCCGGCGACCTGATGCCGGCCGGGGCGCTGCCCGCGTCACGCTTCAGTCTAGTGCAGATTCCGGCACGGCGCGGTCAGGGGGAAGGGTGCCGGGCTCACTGTTCGCCGGCGCGCTTGCCCACGTGTTCGCGGGCCAGGCGTTGCTGGACTTCGGCCGGCGCCGGTTCGTAGTGGCTGAAGGCGATGCTGCAGCTGCCGTCGCCGCCGCTGATCGACTTGAGGCGGGATT
>SSSX01000165.1 GCA_015657735.1 Zoogloeaceae bacterium | reverse complement strand
GCGATCCGCGAGGGCAGGGCAGCACTACCGCACCGGCAGGCCGTCGCCAACGCCTCGCGGGAAGGGCGGACGGCGCAACTGGCCGGATTGCTCGATATGGCGACGGGGTCCTGAGACCACGATGCTAGGCCTTGCCTATCCCGCCGATATCAACGCCAGCGCGCGAGACGGATAGGTGTTTTGATGGCCAAGGAAAATTTCATTTTTGGGCAATTTTTCCTGTTGACCGCGGGAATGTTGTGGCAACTTGATCGTGTCACGCTCCGAGCGTATCGACGATCGCCATTTCTATCCGCTGCGCCACTCTATGCCATCGTTGGAAGCAGGTGGCAGTGATGGAAGGCAAGGCGCAAGCGGTGCCCGATATCCGGATAGAATCTCGAGGCATGATGCCGATGTTCTTGAACACCAGCCGGAAAATCGAATCGACATGTTGTCCAATCTAGCTGAATACCGGGCCAGCGCGGCCGAGCGTGAGCGCGTAGCCGACCTGTTTTCCCTTCTGCCAGGGAGAGGCGAACGGGCCCTAGACGTCGGGGCTCGTGACTGTTACCTATCGAAAATGCTGGCCGAGCGTTTCCAGCGTGTCGTCGCCCTGGATCTGGAACGCCCTGAGGTGGACCACCCAGCCATCGACCCGGTTGCCGGCAGCGTCGCTAGTCTACCGTTCGAGGACAACCAGTTCGATGTCGTACTCTGTGCCGAAGTCCTCGAACACATTCCCGAGCACTTGCTGGCCCGGGCCTGCTCGGAAATCGCCCGGGTGGCCAGGGGGCAAGTGGTGATTGGTGTCCCATATCGCCAGGATCTGCGTAGCGGGCGCACGACTTGCCAACAATGTGGCAAGAGCAATCCGCCATGGGGGCATGTGAATAGTTTTGACGAAACCCGCCTGCGCTCGCTGTTCGGCGCACTGACTTGGCAGAAATCCAGTTTCGTCGGAACGACCACCGATAGCACCAACTGGCTTTCTGCTGCATTGCTCAATTTCGCCGGCAACCCCTTTGGCACCTGGGAGCAGGACGAGGCCTGTGTGCACTGCGGCAGTGCGATCGGTTCCCCAGAAACACGTACGCCTGTGCAGCGAGTCGCCACCCGCCTCGCCTTCGCGCTCAACCGCCTGCAAGCGCGTTTTGTCGAGCCGCGAGGTAACTGGATCCATGTCCTTTTCTCGAAACCTTCAGCCGTGGATTGCTCGGTTTCACAATGACGATGAATACAATAATGCGCGAATTCGAACCCAGGGTTTCCCGTTCAACCTTCAGCCGCGGCGCCTTCCGCTTCAAGGATAGCGAACTGCAGCAGATGGCTGGCGACAGGGGAGAGGTGGTGGCCTGGAGCGAGGCTTACCGCCGAGCAGGGGCAGACGCACCGCTGAACGTCTCTGGAGATTTCGCAGTAGCGATTC
>SSSX01000164.1 GCA_015657735.1 Zoogloeaceae bacterium | reverse complement strand
GCCCGCGGCTCCCAGGCATAGCCGCGGCGGTCGAGTTCGGCGGTGATCCGCGCCATCGCCGCCGCCACGCTGCCGGCCGGCCCCTTCATGCCCAGTTCGATGTGACGCGGCAGGCCCTCGCCGCCCACGCTGGGCAGGCTGAACAGCGTGGCGTCGGGAAAATCGGTGGTGATCGCTTCCATCAGGTCGATCAGCCGGCCTTCCAGCGCCTCCCACACGACGACCGAGCGCTCGACGTAGTCGGCGCGGTGATGCAGATCGGCGAAATGGCTGTCGAGCACCCATTCGACCATCGGCCAGGCCATCACCGGAAAACCGGGCACGAAGAAGTGATTGCGGATCGCAAAGCCCGGAATGCGGTTGTAGGGATTGGGGATGATCGCGCTGCCGGCCGGGTAGACGCCCATCTGCAGGCGCTGCGGCGTGGTCTCGGCGCCGAAACGGGCGCGGATTTCCGCCTCGGCCTCGGGATGCAGCGCCAGCGGCAGGCCGAGCGCTTCGGCCGCCGCCTGGCGGGTGTGATCGTCGGGGGTGGCACCGATGCCGCCGAAACTGAACACGATGTCGGTGCCGGCGAAACTCTCCTTCAGCACCTGCACCAGCCGCGGCCGCTCGTCGCCGACGTGGCGCACCGAGGCCAGACGCAGGCCGCGGGCCTTGAGCAGTTCGAGCAGCTTGCCGAAATGCTTGTCCTCGCGGCGGCCGGAGAGGATTTCGTCGCCGATGATGATCGCGCCGAACGCCGGCATCGAATCTGCAGCCATCACTTCACCTCGATCACGTTTTCGTGGGTCCGCGCCACCCGCAGCGCCGACAGCAGGTAATGCACGAAGGCCAGCCCCGACAGCGCCGGCGCGAACAGGTTGAGCAGCGGCACGTGGGCGATCGCCGCCCCCAGCAGGCCGACGCCGAACAGCGCCGCCGACTGCTCGGCGGGCAGGCGCTTCATCTCGTATTTGTCGGCGTGGGCCATCAGTGCGTCGTAGCGGAAGGCGCGCTGGTTGAGCCAGGCGGTGAGGATCAGCGAAATCAGCAACCCGGCGCCGGGAATCAGCCACAGCGGCAGGCTCAGCACCAGCAGCACGAGGAACTGCAGCACCGAGGTCAGCGCGTTCCAGACGCTGCCGGCCGCGCTGCCGCCCTGACGGCGGGCGATGTCGGCGTAATCGCTGGCCGCCACCTGTTCGAGCATCAGCGGCAGCGCCACCGCCGCCACCAGAAAGGCCGCCGTTACATAAATGATCGGCAGCGCCAGCAACAGCAGGCCGATCTTGAACATCAGCAGCGCCACCAGCAGCGCGCCCTCCGACGTAGCCAGCCAGCCGCCGACCAGCGGCAGCGCGGTGATCATGCCGCTGCCCAGCTCGATCAGCCGGCTCCAGCTCATCACCAGCAATGCGGTCCACAGCACGCCGGCAGCCAGCGTCGGCCACATCAGATGCCACAAGATGCCCGGCCGGCCCAGACTGCGGGCGGCGGCAAAATATGAAAGCAGAACGGTTTTCATGCCAGCTTGGATTTCCTTTTCACGGTCGCCGCTCGGCCGGCGACGACAGGCTGCATTTTCGCCGATCGGCGCGACGCGGTCACGCAGCGCGCGTCAGCGCAGCGTCGTCACGCCGCACTCGCGCAAGCCGCGGGCCACCGCGTCGGCGGTCAGGGTCCGGCGCGCCGCCGTGGCCAGTTCGGCGGCCTCGGCGGGGTGCACGATCACCCCCGCTTCGAGCAGCACGGCCGGCACCGTCGCCGATTTGAGCACCACCAGATTGTCGTAGTAATACACGCCGTTGAGTTCGTCGGCCCACGGCCGGCCGACGCCCGTCGCCACCTCGGCATGGTGCGGCGTCGGCCGCAGCCCGGCCCCGCGCAGCGCCGCGCCGATCGCGCTGGCGCAGGCCAGGCTCTCGTCGAGCCGCGGGTTCTTGCGCGACACGAACAGCGAAAAACCCGACGCGTAGTCGGAATACAGCTGCTCCTGCCCCTGCCAGATCCACGGCTGCTGGAACTCGGCCTTCACCGAATCGTGGTGGATCGACAGGAAGAAGGCCGCGCCGGCCTCCTCGGCCTCGCGCGGGCGGGCGCGCAGATCCTCCATCTCGCCGCGATGGCCGATCAGCCGCACCGCCACGCCGTCCGCCGCCAGCCGCGCGGCGAGCACCGCGGCCAGCGCGTGGTTGTATTCGAACTCGCTCACGCCATACGCGCTGGTGGCGCCCGGTCTGGCGAGGTAGTGGCCGACGTCGATCGCCACCGGCCCCGCGCCGGCCGGCATCGCGGCGGTGGCCAGCGCACAGGCGAGCGGCCAGCCGGCCGCCGCCAGCTGGCGCAAGTTGGTGCCAACACTCATCGGTTTTCGTCCTCCACCTGACGCAGCCTGAAGCCCCGCCCGGCCAGCACCTCGAGCAGTCCGCCGGGGCCGCCGAAATGCCCGGCCCCGACCGCGATGAAGGGCCGCCGGCCCGGCCCGAGGCGGCCGACGATGGTGTCGGCCATCTCGCGGTTGCGCCGGTCGAGCAGTTCGGCCAGCAGCGGCGCCGTCTCTGCGTCGCCGGATTCGTCGCGCAGCACGCGGTCGATCTGCGCCACGTCGCCGCCGCGCCACGCCCCCAGTATCCGCGCGAAATGGTCTGACGCGGCGTCGTCTTCGATCAGCGTGATGATTTCGGTGAGGCCCGCGCGCTGGGCCGCCTCGCCGCCGGCCGCCAGCGCGGCGATCTGCCGCTCGATGGTCTCCAGCGCCCACAGCGTCTGCCCGCGCGCCCGCGCCGAACGGGCCAGCCACAAATCCACGCCCTGATCGGTGCCGAAGCCGGCCTGCTGCGCCGCCCGCACCGAGAGCACGATGCCGGCCATCCACGGCTGCATGCGCTGCAGCGCCCGTTCCGGCAAACCGACCCGCGCCGCCGCGGCAGCCAGCCGCATGCGCAGGTCGAACGGCAGCAGCGCGTCGAGCTGACGCCCGTCCGCCAGCATACCGGCCTGCCCGAGGCGGGCGCCGAGCTGCGGATCGTCCGGGTCGAGCTCCAGCGCCAGGCTGTCGGCCGCCGCCAGCGCCGCACGCACCGGCGGCGGCAGCGGAAAGCAGGCCGCATCGCAGACGTGGATCGTTCCGTACAGCCACGCGCGCAACTCGCCGTCGCCGTCGCGCAGTTCCCACAGATACAGCGGCCCCCGCGCCGCCGCGAGGCCGCCCCACAGCAGCAGCACCGCCAGCACCGCCGCCTGCCGGCCGCGGCGTGCCAGCTTCGTCCAGACCAAAGCGCTCAACCGAATTTCTCCACCCGCTACAATGCGCGACTCGCCAAGGCTTCAATCATGCCCCAAACCTCCCCGCTTCCGCCCGCCATCCTGCTCCTCGGCCCCACCGCCAGCGGCAAGACCGCCTGCGCGCTGGCCCTGGCCGGGCGGCTGCCGGTCGAAATCGTCAGCGTCGACTCGGCCCTCGTCTATCGGGACATGGACATCGGCACCGCCAAGCCGAGCGCCGACGAACAGGCCGCCTGCCCGCACCATCTGATCGACATCGTCAGCCCCGAGGAGGCCTATTCGGCGGCCCGCTTCTGCCACGACGCGCGCCGCCTGATGGTCGACATCACCGCCCGCGGCCGCATTCCGCTGCTGGTCGGCGGCACGATGCTGTATTACAAGGCGCTGCGCGACGGCCTGTCGGAACTCCCCGAGGCCGACCCCGACCTGCGCCGCACCATCGAAGACGCCGCCGCCCGCGACGGCTGGCCGGCGGTGCACGCCGAACTCGCCCGCGTGGACCCGGCTGCCGCCGCCCGCCTCCAGCCCAACGACGCCCAGCGCATCCAGCGCGCCCTCGAGATCGTCCGCCTCACCGGCCGCCCGCTCGCCGACAGCTACGCCCGCCACGCGCACGACGCCGGCACCCACCGCTTCGTCCCCATCGCCCTCGCGCCGTCCGACCGCGCGGCGCTGCATGCGCGCATCGAAAAGCGCTTCGACGCGATGCTGCTGGCCGGTTTCGTCGATGAAGTCGTGGCCCTGCGCCGCCGTTACCGCCTCGATCCGGACCTGCCGTCGATGCGCTGCGTCGGCTACCGTCAGGCGCTGGAATACCTCGACGGCAGGTGCGCGCTCGCCACCTTCCGCGACAAGGGCATCTTCGCCACGCGGCAGCTCGCCAAGCGGCAGCTCACCTGGCAACGCAATTTCCGCGACAACTGGGACGATCTGATCGAGCTGGACTGCCTGGCGGCGGGGGTGGAAGAGAACGTGCGGGAGACGGTGGAGCGGGCGCTCGGCTGAAGCCGGGCCGCTCGGACGCGGCGTTCGGGGCGAACGCCGGGCTGCGGGGGAATGCGCGTACCGGAATCCCTGCGCAGCGCAGGAACCCCGGTTTGCCGGCGGGCGGTCAGGCCGCCTTGCGCCGGCTCCAGCCCACGCCGGCCAGGCCGAGACCGAGCAGGGCCATGGTGGCCGGCTCGGGAACCGGCTGGTTGCTGAACGGCAGGTCGATCTGAAGCACCGCCGGGCCGCTGCAGCACTCGGCATAGACAAGGTCGAATCCGAAGGTGCCGGACGGGCCGGTATAGGTTTCGGTGCTGGTCACCGGGGCGGTCGGGCCATCGTTGAAGCCGAGATCGAGCCCGCCGATGATCAGCGTCAGGCCATCGTCGTGGGTCACCGTGAAGGTCTGGCCGGTGCTCACCGTGACGAAGCCGGTGAAGCGCAGCATCGTGCCGACGATGCCGTCGTCCATCAGCGAGGCGAGGGTTCCGGCGGTGTTCTCGACGATGTTGAACGCGCCGCTGGTCCCGAGCCAGGTCCCGACGGTGGCACCGGTGGCGTTGAAGTTCATCGGCGAATTCACGTCGAAGGTCACGTCCGGCGTGGTGCCGGGCACGCTCGACGGCACCGCGCTCAACGTCACCGCCTCGGGAACATGCCACAGGCTGCCGCTGATCACGTTGGCGCTGGCGCTGGACATGCCGGCCGCCATCAGCAGGGCCGGTAGCACGACCTTCGCTCGTCTGACGATTTTCATGGATTCACCTCTATCAGGTCGGTTGATAAGAATCGGGAACGCGACTTGCGTCACGGCAACTTGGTGCAAATAGCAGGCCAGCCTGGAAAACGCGTTGAATTGATTGAGAACGATTCCTGTCTTCGAACAAAATTTACAAGACAATGTAAAAAATTCCGACAAATTCGCGGTCACCCCTCCGCAAACTCCGCCTCAATTCAGCAAATCTGCCAATTACTCCGCAAAAACGGGATAGACACGTTTTATGGTGCCGGACGCGTGCCGCTGCACCGGGCACACCGGTCGTCCCCATCGGATCGTCCCCCCGATGCTAAAATCGGCCCTTGATTTCTACAGTTTCAGGTGACTCCCGATGGAATTTTCAGAACAGCTTCGCGTTGAAGTCCAGCGCTCCGTGGCGGCCTCGCTGGCCGAGGACATCGGCACCGGCGACCTGACCGCCCGACTCATCCCCGCCACCCGCATGGCCCGCGGCCGCGTGGTCACCCGCGAGGACGCCGTGCTGTGCGGCACCGCCTGGTTCGACGCCGCGTTCGCCGCGCTGGAACCCGACGCCTCGGTGATCTGGCACGTGCGCGACGGCGAACGCCTGAAAGCCGGCCAGCTGCTCTGCGAGATCGACGCCTCGGCGCGCGCGCTGCTCACCGCCGAGCGCACCGCGCTCAACTTCGTCCAGCTGCTGTCGGGCACCGCCACCCTCACCGCGACCTTCGTGCAGGCCGTCGCCGGCACCCAGGCCAAGATCGTCGACACCCGCAAGACCCTGCCCGGCCTGCGCCTGGCGCAAAAATACGCGGTGCGCGTCGGCGGCGGCACCAACCACCGGGTCGGCCTCTACGACGGCATCCTGATCAAGGAAAACCACATCATCGCCGCCGGCAGCATCAAGGCCGTCATCGAGCAGGCCCGCTCCTTCGCCCCGTCCAACGTCTTCATCGAAGTCGAGGTCGAGAACCTCGGCCAGCTCGAGGAAGCCCTCGCCGCCGGCGCCAGGATGATCCTCCTCGACAACATGAAGCCGGAGGAAATGCGCCGGGCCGTCGACATCGCCGCCGGCCGCGCCGAGCTCGAAGCCTCGGGCGGGGTCAATCTCGAACGCGTCCGCGCGATCGCCGAAACCGGCGTCGACCGCATTTCCATCGGCAGCCTGACCAAGGACGTCCGCGCCATCGATCTGTCGCTGCGCCACGTCGAGGAAGAATAAACCGCCTCCCGCCAGGGCCCGGCCACCCGCCGGGCCTTTTCTTTGGCGATGTCTCCGTTACCTGTGAAACGCGCTCAGTAGGGGCGAACTTGTTCGCCCGCGGACTTCGTTCAACGCACGGAGGGCGAACAAGTTCGCCCCTACGACCGATGCCGGCGATGCGGCTTGAACGCGTGCTTCAGACGACGCCACAGCAACCGAGACAGCGCCTATTCATTTGCTTCTGCCTGCCATGAACATCGAATTCGACGGCCCGGTTTCCTCGGCCAACGCCACCCTCCTGCGCCAGGTCATCGAGGCCCTGCTGACGCGCATCCAGGCCCGCGACAGCGGGCTCGATCTGTCGGCCCTGTCGCGCATCGTCGTCGCCGACGACCTGCCCGCCGCCGCCCAAGGCTTCGGCGCCAAACCGGTCGTGGGCGAACTCCTGTCGCACATCGTCGCCGACGGCGAGCGGTTCGCGCTGCTGTTCGACGGCAAGCGGCTGTGGCAGATCCTCGAAGGCGACGGCGCCGGAATCGCCCACCTGATCCACCTCCTGCACAAGGAATGCTGGCGCCTCCACGACGCCGCCCACCCGGCGCCGGCCACCCCGGCCGCGGCGCCGCTGGCCCGGGTGCTGGCCCCGATCGTCGCCACGATGTGGCAGGAATACCGCGTCAACCGGCGCAGCGCGTGGTCGGTGCCGGCCGATTCCGACCTGCTGCTGAACCACCTCGCCGCGCTGCTGCAGGCCCTGCCCGCCGGCATGCACGAAGAAATCACGCTGTATTTCGCCGACCAGGATCTGGACGGCCTGTTCGCCAAGAGCCTCGGCCGCATCGCCCACCTGATGCAAGCCGTCGCCCACGTCCAGGGCTACCTCGACGGCATGGAGCAGCCGCTCGCCGCGGTGAGCGCCGACATGGCCGGGGTGGTCGGCCAGTCCTTCCTGTCGCCGATCTGGATCACCACCGCCCAGCACCTCGCCGCCGGCCACGCCATCGAAGCGGGCGAAGCCGCCGACGCGCCGCTGCTCCGCGACGTGCAGGCCGCCTTCGCAACCTTCGGCCTGCAGCTGCGGGAGAGCGACGACGGCGACGTGTGGGTCGATGTGCAGCCGCTGGTCAAGCCCGCGACGCTGCACTGAGCGGCCGCCGCGCCCGCCGATGATCACTCCCTTCCAGGCCCTCGCCTGCCCGCTCGACGGCGCCCCGCTGGCCCGCCACGGCAGCGCCTGGCGCTGCCCCGCCGGCCACAGCTTCGACATCGCCGCCCAGGGCTACACCCATCTGCTGCCGGTCCAGCAGAAGCGCTCCCGCGATCCCGGCGACAGCAAGGAGATGGTCGCCGCCCGCCGCCGCTTTCTCGACGCCGGCGGCTACGCCCCGATCGCCGCGGCGGTGAGCCGGGCGGTGCTGACCGACCTGCCGGCCAGCGCCAGCTGCCTCGACGCCGGCTGCGGCGAAGGCTATTACCTGCGCCAGCTCGCCGCCGCCACGCCGGCCGGCCACACGCTCGCGCTGCTCGGCCTCGACATCTCGAAGTGGGCCGTGCTGTCCGCCGCCCGCCAAGACCGGCACGCCAACTGGATCGTCGGCAGCAATGCGCGGCTGCCGGTGCTGCCCGCCAGCCTCGACCGCATCCTGTGCATGTTCGGCTTTCCGGTCTATCCCGAATTCGCCCGCGTGCTCAGGCCCGGTGGCCAGTTGATCCAGGTCGACGCCGGCCCCGACCACCTGCGCGAACTGCGCGAGATCATCTACCCCACGCTGAAACCCGAACGCCCCGCCGACCCCACGCCGCCGCACGGCTTCTCCGCGCTGCCCGCCGAAACCCTGCGCTACACGCTCGACCTCACCGATCGCGAGCAGATCGCCGACCTGCTGGCGATGACG
>SSSX01000163.1 GCA_015657735.1 Zoogloeaceae bacterium | reverse complement strand
CGATCTCGTGGTGCAGGTTTTTGTGATTGCGCTTCAACGCCAGCACGTAGTCGGCCTTGCCGGTGCGGATGGCCGTGGCGATGCGCTTCTGGCAGCCCATCGCGTCGATGGTGACGATGCCGCCCTCGATCGCCAGCAGCTTCAGCAGCGCCGGAATCGCCGTGATTTCGTTGGACTTCTTCTCGGTGCGCACCTGCCCGAGCAACAGGCTCTGCGCGCTCGTCCAGGCACTGACGATATGCAGCGGCGAACGCTCGGCCGTGCCCGAACCGCGCACGCTCTTGCCGTCGATCGCCACCACATCCCCCGACTGGATGCGCGCCGCCAGCGCCCCCAGCCAGGACGCGATCACCTGCTCCAGCTCATCCGGATCAAGCCGCGCGAACACCCGCGCAAAGGTGTCGTGCGAGGGGATGCCACCGGGCAACTCCAGAAACCGCGCAAACCACTCGCGCTTGGCATGCCCGAACTCGGCGATCTCGTTCCAGTGTTCGGCGCCCCCGATCATCGCGCAGATCGCGATCGCCAGAATGTCGAGCAGCTTGTGCCGGCGGGTGCGCTCGATGCGCGGATCGCTCACGCCTTCGAGGTGTTCAAGCAGGCTGGTCTTGACTCTGGCGCTCACGGTCGGACCGAAGAGGTGCGGGCAGGGAGGCAAACAATGCCAGCATCAGCAAGTGCAGGTCATGTATGGCGTTTTCATAGGGTGGGAAGATGCGTTTGCCCTGGGACAAAGCCTGGTTTGGACCCGCATGCATAAAACCAGGGAAAGCATCATGAACTACATCATGTTCTGGTGCATCGTCAGCACCGCAATCGCCTTGGTGCTGAGCCTCGATCATGTTCTGCGGCGACTCGACTTCAGCAACGGATTACCGGCGCCGCTGGCGACCGTGATCATTTCCATCAGTCTGGGCGTGGCCGTGTTTTACCTGCACGGGCGACTTTCGGATACCGACACCAGCTCTTTCTGGCGTTATCTGCTGATCTTCGTGCATGCCGCACTGGCCATTGCCGTTTATGCGGCAGTCAGCCTGATTTATACGCTGGCGAGCGGCATCGACAGTCTCTGATACCGATCATGCAGTAATACCGATCCCATGTGAATGCGTTGTTGACGCTCCTCTCCCCACCCCTCCCCCGCGAGGGGGAGAGGCTGAAAAGATCGGCTGTTCAGCTGTGATTTGTATAAAATGCAGCTTTTCTGTTTTCCACGAGTAATGCGGCACTGAAAAGCGAGGCGCTACTCCGGCAGCTTGCCGGTTGCCCGTTAAAAAATCTGCAAAGCCCCTGTCTCCGTCCTGCGTCCGGTGGCGTATCGGCAGGCATGGACCGCATCGACCCGCGCCGTGGCGCGCGTCGGCACGGCCTGCACGAAGCGCATCCCCCGACCCGTAACCGGAGACAGATCATGAAATGGGCCGACCTGCATCAGGGCCAATGGATTCACGGCAAGCGCATCGGCAGCGTCGATAATCTCGGCGGCATGCACGGCCTGCCCGAACAGGCGGTGCTGGCGCAGCTGCTGAACAAGGCGCAGAACCTGAATTTGAAGCCGGTCTATACCGGCATGTCCTTCACGTGGTGCCGGGCCGTCGTCACCAATCATCAGGTGTCCTGCCAGAACGAAAGCTCACAGACCGACACCGACAGCAAATCCCCGGAAATCTGCCACGAGGACCGCGTGTTTCCGGTTTCGCCCGGCGACGGGCATCTGCTGATCCGCCAGAACCTCGCGCCCTGCGCCCGCTGCCGCGCCGCCTTCCGGGCCTGGGCCAAGAGCCGGGGCTCGACGATCATCGTGGTTTCGGACAAGGGCTACGACAGCTCGCCGGACAACACCATCTTCATCTTCGGCCCGACCGGCGCCGCGTATCAGTGGTACTGATGCCGCGGCCGGCGAAACTCGCTGAAGCTGCGCAGCCGCCAATGCCCGCAAGGCGCGGGACCGGAGCGCCGGCTCCGGTCCCGGTTCCTCAGCGTTCGACCGCCGTGATCGTCGTGTACTCGATGCCACCGAGCCGGGCGGCGACGAGGTTGTAGATCCAGGCGCCGAGCAGCGTGAACAGGAAGCCGGCGAGCGCGTACAGGAACGGCGTCAGGATCTCCATCAGCAGCGCCATGCCGGCGCCGTGCTGACCGAAGCCGAGCACGGCCGGGATCGCCATCAGCAGCGCGAT
>SSSX01000162.1 GCA_015657735.1 Zoogloeaceae bacterium | reverse complement strand
CGACTGGCGTTCGGCCACCGACAGGATGTCGGCGCCGACGGCGGCCAGCGCCTCGCCGGTGTCGGCCGGGTAGCCGGCCATCGCCAGGCAGAAGCCCATGTTGTCGGCCAGCACCGCCTGACCGCTGTCGCTGAGCGCGCCGAGCAGGCGCGGCAGCGTCGATTCGAGGGTGCCGACCGGCGCCATGCGGGGGCCGGGCCAGGCTTCGAGGCAGGCTTCTTCCTGCAGGCGGAGCAGCGGGGCGAGGGCTTCCTCGGGATTGCTTTCGCCGGTCCACCCGCGGATCAGTTCGAGGTTCAGCAGCGGGCTCATGGTTTCCCGGAGCACGGCCAGCAGGATGCGCCGTTCGGCGCTTTCGTCGGGGCGGGCGACGGCGCGCCAGGCGCCGTAGGGCGTCACGGTGACGTAGGCGCCGGGGACAATCTCAAGCATCGATCAGTCCGGGGTTGAGGGTATAAAGGAGCGCCTTGACGAGCATCGCCACGTCGTCGCGGCTGCGCGCGTCGACGCGGAAGATGGCGGGCGGCGGCTGATGCCCGAGTTCGGCGAGCTTCTTGCGGTAGGCGTCGAGGCCGGGCTTCTCGGCGCGATCCATGTGGGTCACGCCGATGGCCACGGCGGTACCCGAGATGAAGTCGCGGAAAGCCTGGAGGTAGCCTTGCAGGTCGGCCAGCGGGTCGGGGTTGGCGTTGTTGATCAGCAGCACGAGGCCGATGCCGCCTTCCGACAGGATGTCCCACATGAAGCTGAAGCGTTCCTGACCCGGCGTGCCGTAGAGCATGACCTTCTCGCCGCCGGGCAGATTGAGGACGCCGTAGTCCATCGCGACGGTGGTGGTTTTCTTGACCCTGGCGGTGTCGTCGGTGGCGACGGCCTCGGTGCTGACCGGCGGAATGTCGCTGAGGGCGGCGATGGCGGTGCTCTTGCCGGCACCGACGGTTCCCGAAAAGATGATCTTGTTGTGGCGGGCGCGTTCAGACCGCATTGAGGAGTTTCCTGAGAATTCGCGACAGAATCGACGGACGTTGCGGCGGGGCGGTGGGTTCGGGTGGCGTGGCGGCGGGCGGGGCCGGCCGGCTGGCGGGCGGCGTGACGGTGGCCGGCGCGTCGCGCTCGAGCAGGCCGGCGAAGCGCGCCGAGGCATACACCGAGAAGACGTAGCGCTGCGGAATGCCGAGCCGGGCGGCGATATCCACCGGGCTGGCCCAGGTGCGGACCCACAGCGCGGCGATGCGCAGCGCGTGGGGCGACATGAATACCTGGGTGAAATTGGGCCATGCGCGCAGGCGGACCGGCCGGTAGGGGTCGACGCCTTCGGGGAGGCGGCCGCGGGCGGCCCAGGCGGCGACGTTCCACAGGCAGTCTTCGGTGGCGAAGGTGGTTTCGTGAATGGTGATGTGGGCGAGCGACGAGGCGCCGACGATGCGCGCGGCGGTCTGCGGCAGCTGGGTCATCGACAGCGGGCGCAACTGGTTGGCGCGGAACTCGGTGACGCAGACCGGCACCGGCCGCGAGCTCACGCCGATGAGTCGCGGCAGGCCGGCGATCAGCTGCGAGCGTCCGGTGCTGGCGGCCTGCTCGACGGCGCGGTGCAGGTGGCCGATCAGGTAATCGTCGGGGTTGAAGTAGAGCTTGTCGGGCAGTGGCTGACCGGGCGTCGGCGGCAGGTCTTCCATGATGCCGCAGAGGTCGCGCTCGTCGTCGGTCTGCACGCCGTGCCCGAGGGTCGGCGGCGGTTCGGCGGCGGCCTCGGCCGCAACGGCTGGCGGCGTGGCCGGCGCTGGTGGGCGGCGCAGCGGGGGGACGGCGATGGTCCGGGCGCCTTCGGCCGCCGCGCTGGCGAGGATGCCGGGCAGCGCTTCGAGGTTGAGCGGCTTGCCGAGGATGACCCGGTTGGGGAAACGGGTGGCGTGGTCGCGGGGATGGAAGGCGTAGCAGACGACGCCGGTGCGCGGGTGGGCGAGGAGTTGTTCGAAGGCGGAGTCGACACCCGGCCGGTCGCAGTCGACGAGCACCACCCGGGCGCTCTCGAGGTCGCTTGCCAGGCGTACCGACTGCTTCCAGTGGCGTTCGACGGACAGCCCGATCAGGCGCGCATCCATGCTGCCCACGTGAAGCAGGAACAGGGCGGTGAGGGATTGGCCGGGCGGGGTGGGGTGGCGGCTCATGGCGACGGGGGGACGGGTGAAGGGCGGAGGCGTCAGCGCTGGCCTCCGGCCGACGGTGCGGAATCGTGCAGGAAAAACCGGGTGCCTTCGACCGGCCGCGCCAGCACGACGCCCGGCAGCGCGACGCGCGAATCGTAGCGGTCGATGCCGCCGGGGACACGGCTGCTGAGGTAGAGGCCGAGGTCGAAACGTTCGAGCGCCGGGTAGTGCTCGCGCAGCATGCGCGTGCGCAGGTCGGCGCCGTAGCGGCCGAGGACGATCCACAGGTCGACGATCGCGGCGGCGGTGGCGGCTTCGTCGCCGAGCTTGCTCCACAACGAGATGCGCTGGATGTGGAGGTGCAGATTGGCGGGTTTGCGCACGATCTCGCCGGCCAGCAGCGCGCCGGTGGCCGGCGAGCGCCACCGCGAGGCGATGCGCAGCGTGCGCACCGGCAGGCCGAAGACGGCCGGCGGCGCCGGGCGGCGGATGCGCGCCGGGCGGGCCGGATCGGTGACGAACAGCTTCACTGGGTCAGCGTCGAGATGATGTCGATCATGAATTCCACGTCTTCCTGCTGGACGGTCTGCCAGCGGCGCGCGCCGAGGGCTTCGAGGATACCCCGGCCCTTGTCGGTTTCGTGCATCGAAACAAGCAGGTGCGTGATTTCGTCGGCCTTCTGGTGAAGCGCGGGGCCGATCAGGAAGACGTGGTGGATCACGTACATCTCGCTGGTGACGAGAACGCGCAGGTCGCGGCGGACGATGCCGGACAGCGCCTCGAAGGCATCGACCGGCAGAAAGCCGACGTCGGCTTCTCCGCGCAGCAGCGCGCGGGCAACCTGGATGTAGGTTTCGCGGCGCTGTTCGACGATGTTGGTGGCGTCGAGGTTGGCCGGTTCGAGCAGGATGCGGCCAACGGTATTGACGCACGGGTCGTCGCTGCAGGCCAGGCGGGTGCCGGCCTGCAGATCGCGAATCGCGCCGGCGGGGCCGTCGGCGGCGCTGACGATGACCATCTCGTCGGGCCGGCCGTCGGGCCGGGCGATGGCCCGGAAGCCCTTGTCGCGGACCAGCAGCGAGGCATCGAAGGGATTGGCGTAGATGAAGTCCACCTTGCCGTCGGCGATGGCGGCGCGCTGGGCGCCGAAGCTGTCGTACAGCTCCAGGTGGATCGGCAGCGACAGGTTGCGCTGCAGCCAGGTGTTGAAAATGTACCAGTCCGAGATGCGCTCGGTGGGGAAGCTCGGGCTTACCGTGAAGTTGATGGTCATGGTCAGCTCATCTGCCGGTATTGCGCCTCGGCGGCGGCGACTTTCTCGCGGGAGGGTTCGCGGCGGACGG
>SSSX01000161.1 GCA_015657735.1 Zoogloeaceae bacterium | reverse complement strand
TGGTTCGTACCCGCCGACCCGGCCGCTAATGTGTCTCCACCCGGACAGGACGCACAGCCCGACGTCCTCCGAACAACCCGTGGAGACACCTCATGCTCGACACCCGACACAGCGATTTCACGCCAGCGCCCCAGCCGGCCGCCGGTGACACCGTCGACCAGCCCGACGAACTGGACGCGATCCTCGATCAGGCGCGCACGCGTGCCCGCGCGGCCGGACTCCCGTTTGCCGGCGGCGTCACGCCCGCCGAAGCGTGGGAACTGGCCAGCGCCGGCCATGCCCGGCTGGTGGATGTGCGCACCGGCGAGGAGCGCAAGTTCGTCGGCCACGTGCCCGACACCCTGCACGTGGCGTGGATGACCGGCACCGCGATGAACCGCAACCCGCGCTTCGTGAAGGAACTCGAAGCCAGGCTGCGCAAGGACGCGATCGTGCTGTTCCTGTGCCGCAGCGGCAAACGCTCGGCCGCCGCCGCCGAAGCCGCCACCAGGGCCGGCTTCACCCACGCCTTCAACGTGCAGGAAGGCTTCGAAGGCGATCTGGACGACGACGGCCGGCGCGGCCGGCTCGGCGGCTGGCGCTTCCACGGGCTGCCGTGGGTGCAGGACTGAGATCATGTTCCAGCCCAGCACCCTTCCCGCAGCGGTCGACCACCTCCCGCCCACGCGGGTCCGCCCGCCCGTGCCGCCCGAACCTGCCGCCAGCTGGGATCTGGACGGCGTCGTCGCCGGGCTGCGCGCGGTGCGCGAGCGCTGGCGCCACGCCCAGCAGCGCCAGCGCGAGTACGGCGGCCGCGAGTTCCCGTCGCGCGACGCGCTGCGCCGCGTCGTCGAAGGGCTGTGCGGCGCCCTTTTTCCGATGCGCCTCGGCCCGGCCGAACTGCGCCAGGAGAACGAGGATTTCTACGTCGGCCACACCCTCGACGCGGCCCTCAACGGCCTGCGCGAACAGGTTGCGCTCGAACTCGATTACCAGCTGCGCCACGGCCGACCCGACAGCGACGCCGGTCATGACGCCGCCGTCCGCATCGTCGGCGCATTCGCCGCCGCGCTGCCGGCGATCCGCGAACTGCTCGACAGCGACGTGCACGCCGCCTACCGCGGCGACCCCGCCGCCGGCAGCGTGGACGAAGTGCTGCTGTGCTACCCCGGCATCGTGGCCGTCATCCACCACCGCCTGGCCCACCGGCTGTACCGCCTGGGAGTGCCGCTGATCGCCCGCATCGTCGCCGAGCTGGCCCACTCGGCCACCGGCATCGACATCCACCCGGGCGCCCGCATCGGCCGCAGCTTCTTCATCGACCACGGCACCGGCGTCGTCATCGGCGAAACCGCGGTGATCGGCGAACGCGTCCGCCTCTACCAGGCCGTCACCCTCGGCGCCCGGCGCTTCCCGCGCGGCACCGACGGCAGCCTCGAAAAGGGCCTGCCGCGCCATCCGGTCGTCGAAGACGACGTGGTGATCTACGCCGGCGCGACGATCCTCGGCCGCATCGTCATCGGCCGCGGTTCGAGCATCGGCGGCAACGTGTGGCTGACCCACGGCGTGCCGCCCGGCAGCCACGTCACCCAGGCGAGCATCCGCCAGCAGGCGCAGGCGAGCGGCGAGGCCGGCGATGACTAGGCTGGCCGTCCGCTTCGGCAGCGCGGTCCGCGATCTGCGCGAGGAACGCGGCTGGTCGCAGGAGCAGCTGGCCGAGCATGCCGACCTCAATCGCAGCTATGTCGGCGATCTGGAACGCGGTCAGGCCATGCCGTCGCTGGCCACGCTGAGCAAGCTGGCCTGCGCGCTGGGCCTGCAGGTTTCGGCGCTGATCGCCCATTTCGAGCGCCGCGCCCCGGGGCAGGCGCAATCCTGACGGCTATAGCCGGTTGCCGTTTTTGCGGCGCACAACGACACTCGTTTATCTCTTTCAGTCATAACTTTATCAACCAAAGGAATAAGGAACCGCTCCATGTCCGACCTCCACGACGCC
>SSSX01000160.1 GCA_015657735.1 Zoogloeaceae bacterium | reverse complement strand
GCCGGGTCGATCTGCCGCCGCCGCGGGCCGGCCGGCACGAGCCGGCGCAAGAGCGGCCACAGCCCGTCGCGGGCGCGCTGCAGGACGATCACCATCAGGATGCCGAAGACGATCGCCTCGAAGTTGCCGCTGGTGCCGAGCAGCCGCGGCAGGATGTCCTGCAGCCACTGCTTGAGCACCGTGATGACGCCGGCGCCGACCAGCGCGCCCCACACGTGGCCGGCCCCGCCGATCACCGCCATGAAGAGATACTCGATGCCGGTGTGCAGGCCGAACGGGGTCGGATTGACGAAGCGCTGCATGTGGGCGTACAGCCAGCCCGACGCGCAGGCGTGCAGTGCCGCGATGAGGAAGATCACCATCCGCGAACGCGAGGTGTCGACGCCCATCGCCTCGGCCATCACCATGCCGCCCTTCAGCGCGCGGATCGCCCGGCCCTCGCGGGAGTCGAGCAGGTTCTGGGTGGTGATCAGGGCGACCATCACGAAGGCCCAGATCAGGTAGTAGATTTCGCCGCCCTCGTCGAGCACCCAGCCGAAGATCGAGATCGGCGGAATGCCGGTGAGGCCGGAGTGGCCGCCGAGGCTTTCCATCGTGCCGAACAGGAAATACAGGCTGATGCCCCAGGCGATGGTGCCGAGCGGCAGGAAGTGGCCCGACAGCTTGAGGGTCAGCGAGCCGAGGAGCAGCGCCACCGCGCCGGTGATGAGCAGGCCGACGAGCAGGGCCAGCCACGGCGAGGCGCCGGCCCAGGCGATCCAGCCGGGCAGCCCGGTCGCCGTGCTGAGCACCGCCGTGGTGTAGGCGCCGAGGCAGACGAAGGCCGCCTGACCGAAACTGGTCAGCCCGCCGACGCCGGTCAGCAGCACCAGCCCGAGCGCCACCAGCGCGTAGAGGCCGATGTAGTTCAGCAGGGTCACGTAGAACGGCGACAGCACCGCCGGCAGGACGAGCAGCAGGGCGACGAAGATGCCCGGCGCAAGACGGTCGGTTCTCATTCTTCCTCCTCCACATGGTGGCTGGTGAGGGAGCGCCACAGCAGCACCGGGATGATCAGGGTAAACACGATGACTTCCTTGAAGGCGCTGGCCCAGAAGGACGAGAAGGATTCCAGCAGCCCGACCAGCACGGCGCCGACGGCCGCCAGCGGGTAGCTGGCCAGCCCGCCGATGATCGCCGCGACGAAGCCCTTCAGGCCGATCAGGAAGCCGGTGTCGTAGTAAACGGTGGTGATCGGGGCGATCAGCACGCCCGACAGCGCGCCGATCAGGGCGGCCAGGAAGAACGTCAGCTTGCCGGCCAGCGACGGCGAGATGCCCATCAGGCGGGCGCCGTTGCGGTTGATCGCGGTGGCGCGCAGCGCCTTGCCGTACAGCGTGCGCTCGAAGAAACGGTACAGCGCGACGATCAGCACCAGCGACGACAGCACGACCCAGATCGTCTGGCCTGACACCGTCAGCGAGCCCAGTTCGAAGCTGGCTTCGCTGAACGCCGGGGTGCGCTGGCCTTCGGCGCCGAAGAACAGCAGGCCGAGGCCGACCATCGCCACATGCACCGCCACCGACACGATCAGCAGGATCAGCACCGGCGCGTCGGTGATCGGCTGGAAGACCAGCCGGTACAGCAGCGGCCCGATCGGCACGACCACCGCCAGCGCCAGCAGCACCTGCGCGGCGAGGGGCAGCGTCGCTACCGGCAGCGCCGCCAGCAGCGCGGCGAGGCCGAGCGGGTAGGCGAGGTTCCAGCCGAGTACCGCGACGAGCCGGCGCGGCTGGCCGGCGCGCAGCGCGGCGGTGCCGTCGAGCAGCGCGCCGGCGGCGCCCATCGCGACCAGCAGCCAGACGGTGGCCGGCACGTGGCCGCCCTGCATCATCGCCAGGGTCAGCGCGCCATAGGCGACGAACTCGCCCTGCGGGATGAAGATCACCCGCGTGACCGCGAAGACCAGCACCAGCGCCAGCGCCAGCAGCGCATAGATCGCCCCGTTGGTCAGGCCGTCCTGGGCGAGCATCAATGCAATTTGAAGGTCCATGAGAATCCCCGCCCGCGACGGCGTGGCCGGCGCGGACTCGTGGTTGCAGCGGAAAGGGGCGCAGCGGCGGGCCCGGAGCGGCCGGGCCGCCGGCTGCGACGGCGCCTTACTTGACCAGCGTCCAGGTGCCGTTGGAGACCGTGATCAGCTCGCGGCCGCGCTCGTCGAAGCCGCTGTGGTCGGCCGGCGTCATGTTGTAGACGCCCTGGGTGGCGGGCATCTCGCGGGTCTGCTCGAGGGCGTCGCGCAGCGCCGAACGGAACTCGGCGGTGCCCGGCTTGCCCTTGGCGAGGGCGGAGGGAATCGCCCGTTCGAGCAGCAGGCCGGCGTCGAACATATTGCCGCCGAAGGTGGCCGGGGCGGCGCCGTAGGCTTTCTCGTAGGCGGCCACGTAGTTGCGGGCGATCTTCTTCGACGGGTGGCTGTCGGGCACCTGGTCCAGCACCAGCATCAGGCTGGCGGCGAGCACCGTGCCTTCGACCTTCTTGCCGCCGAGCTTCAGGAAGTCGGGCAGCGCGGCGCCGTGGGTCTGGTAGAAGCGGCCCTTGTAGCCGCGTTCGACGAGCGCCAGTTGCGGCAGCACGGCCGGGGTGCCCGGCGCGGCGATCAGCACCGCATCCGGCTTGGCGGCGATGAGCTTGAGCGCCTGCGCGGTGACCGACGGGTCCTGGCGCTGGAAGCGTTCTTCGGCGACGATGCGGATGCCCTTCTTGGCGGCGCCGTCGGCGAAGACCTTGCCCCAGTTCTCGCCGTAGGGGTCGGCGGTGCCGATGAAGCCGACCGTCTTGACGCCGGAGCGGACCATGTGGTCGAGCAGCGCCGAGGCGATCAGGCCGTCGTTCTGGGTGGTCTTGAAAACCCACTTCTTCTGGTCGTTCATCGGCAGCACCACCGCCGCGGTGCCGACCGGCGCCAGCAGCGGGACGCCGGCTTCGGCGATGAACTGGATCACGCCCATGGCGTTCGGCGAGCCGGACGGTCCGATGATGGCGTCCACCTTCTCTTCGCTGATCAGCTTCTTGATGGCCACCACCGAGGCGGTCGGATCGCTGCCGTCGTCCAGCGCGATGTAGCGGATCGTCTCGCCGCCGGCCTTGGTGGGCATCAGCGCGACGGTGTTCTTCTGCGGGATGCCGACCATCGCGATCGGGCCGGTGGACGACGACACGACGCCGATCCGGATTTCCGCGTGGGCGACGCCCAGCGACAGCGCTGCGGCCAGCAATGAACCTGCCAGGTGCTTGAACTTCATGGGTGATTCCTCCAGATATGTAGAATGCCTTGACGGGGGCGACGATCTCTTTGGTTTTGTAATGTTTGATGCAATTTCAAGTTCGTGTTCACGTGAATATCCACGTGAATGTTCACGTTTATACGCGCAGCTTGGGCGGGATGCCAGCTTTTTTCGCCCAATTTTTTGCGGCCCGGGGTGCGCCGCCCGCCGGCCGGATGATTCGCGTCAGGCGCGCCTCAGCGTCCGAGCGAGCGGGCGGTGACGCCGCCCATGCCGAAGTCGGTGCTGGCGACGTCGAAGATCATGACGCGCACCGGCGCCGGCGGCACTTCGAGGGTGTCGACGATGGTTCGGGTCAGGGCGCCGATCAGCGCTTCCTTCTGCGCGTCGGTGCGTCCGGCGATGAGCAGCGCGTGCACCGTCGGTCCGCCGGGCTGGTCCGTTTCGGCCAGCGTGACGCCGCCGACGCAGACATGGGCGCGGGCCAGTTCGACGAGGAAGATGCGCACCGATTCGGGCGTCGCGCCGAGGCTGTCGACGACCGCGTCGGTCATGCGCCGGAGCAGCGCCGCCTTGCGTTCGGCCGCAAAGCCTTCGACGACGTAGAGGGTCAGGTTCGGCATCGGGCGGTCCTCAGACGTGCAGCTCGGCGATGTCGCCGACATCGTGGTAGCCGCGGTTGAAATACACCAGCCCGGAGCGCGAGGCACCCTGCCGGACGCCTTCGACCTGGCAGTAGAAGACGCTGTGGGAGCCGACGTCATGGGTCTGCACGATGCGGCAGTCAAAGCTGACCAGCGCTTCGTCGATCAGCGGGCTGCCGGTGGACAGCGCGGTCCAGCCGACGCGGGTGAAGCGTTCGTCCATCGTGATGTTGCGGTCGGCGAAAATGCCCGAGATGTCCTGCCGGTCGCCGCCGAGCACGTTCACGCACAGCACGCCGTTGCCGTCGAAGACCGGATGCGCCCAGCTGGCGCGGTTCATGCATACGAGCAGCGTCGGCGGCTGGTCGGTGACGCTGCACACGGCGGTCGCCGTGAAGCCGGCCAGACCCTTCGGCCCGTCGGTGGTGATCACATTGACGGCGCCGGCCAGCAGGGCCATGCCGTCGCGGAAAGCGGTGGTGTCCACCATTTTTTTCTCCTCTCGTGTCGGGTGAAAAAACTCAGATGTCGAGCACCAGCCGCTCGCTCTTGGCCCGCGAGCAGCACAGCAGGATCTGGTCGTTGTCGGCTTTTTCCTCGTCGGTCAGGAACACGTCGCGGTGGTCCGGTTCGCCTTCGAGCACGGTGCACAGGCAGGTGCCGCAGACGCCTTGTTCGCAGGATACCGTGACCTTGATGCCGACGCCGGCCAGCGCGTCGACGATGCTCTTGCCGGCGTCGACGCGGACGGTCTTGCCGCTGCGTTTGGCGACCACCTCGAAGCCGGCGCCGGCGGTGTCGACGCTGGCCTGGAAGTACTCCTTGTGGATGCGCGCGTCGGGGATGCCGAGGCGCTTCGCTTCGCCGATCGCCCAGTCCATGAAGCCGCCCGGGCCGCAGGTGTAGACGTGGGTGGCGGGCTGCGGGCCGGCGAGCACGGCGGCGAGGTCGAGGCGCTGGGCGGGCGCTTCGTCGTCGAAGTGCAGGTGCACCCGGTCGGCGAAGGGGCCGGCGGCGAGGTCGTCGATGAAGGCGCTGGCGGCGCGGCTGCGGCCGCAGTAGTGCAGTTCGAAATCCTTGCCGGCATCGGCCAGCGCGAAGGCCATCGCGATCATCGGCGTGACGCCGATGCCGCCGCCGAGCAGCACCGTCCGCGCGGCGTCCATGGCCAGCGGAAAGTGGTTGCGCGGCACGCCGATGTGCACTTCGGTGCCTTCCTGCAGTTGCGCGTGGGCGGCCACCGAGCCGCCGCGCGAGGCCGGGTCTTTCAGGATGCCGAGGCGGTAGCTGCGCCGCTCCGAGGGGCTGCCGGCCAGCGAATACTGGCGCACCAGGCCGTCGGGGAGGTGCAGGTCGACGTGGGCGCCGGCGGCGAAGGCCGGCAGTTCGGCGCCGTCGGTGCTGGCCAGATCGAGGACGAGGACGCCGTGGCCCTGTTCCTGGCGGCGCCGGACGACGACTTTGAGGGTTTCTTCGGACATGGGCTGCCTGCTCGTGTGGGGGTGCGTATTGTAGGTATAGAAGCCGGGGCCGGTCAGCGCATGAAGATGCCGCCGTTGACGTCCCAGGTTGCGCCGGTGGTGAAATCCGCTTCGGGGGAGGCGAGGCTCACCACCAGATCGGCGACGAACTTCGGGTTGCCCAGGCGGCGCACCGGGATCATCTCGATGAGTTTCTCGAGGCGTTCCGGCGGCACCGCGGCGCGTACCGAGGGCAGCTCCATCGGGCCCGGCGCGATGGCGTTGACCGTCACGCCGGCGGCGGCCAGTTCGCGGGCGAAGATTTTGTTCAGCGTGAGGATCGCCCCCTTCGACGAGGCGTAGTGGGCGCCCGACGCGGTGCCGCCGTTCTGCCCGGCCAGCGAGGCCAGGTTGATCAGGCGGCCGTAGCCGGCCTGCGCCATGTGGGCGCCGAAAACCTGGCAGCCGAACAGCGTGCCGCGCAGGTTGACGGCGATCACCTCGTCGAACTCGTCGCCGGTGATCTGCATCACCGGCGTCGTCGGGGTCATCGCGGCGTTGTTCACCGCCACCTGCAGACCGCCCCAGCGCGCGACGACGGCGGCCAGCGCGGCCTCGAAGTCGTCCTTGCGCTTGACGTCGAGCTTGAGCGGCAGCACCTCGGCCCCGCCGCCGAGGCGGGCGGCGGCGGCACGGACGAGCTCCTCGCTGCGGTCGGTGAGGGCGACCCGGTAGCCGGCGGCGAGCAGCCGCGCGGCGATGATTTCCCCCAGGCCCTGGGCGGCCCCGGTGACCAGCGCAACCTGCGACATGGCCCGCTCCTTACAGGATGTAGCCGATACCCTGCAGCGTATCGGTAGAGTTGATGAGACGGATGATCTTGCGGTGGATCAGGAAGCTGCCGCCGCTTTTCACCAGTTCGAAGGTCACGTCGGCGCTGTAGTGCTTCTGCACGTCCTTGCGGAACTCGCGCAGGTTCTGGGCGCAGCGCACGGTGACCTTGCTGCCGTCGTTGGCGAGGATGCGGAAGCGCGACACGCTGCGGATCGTGCGCGGCACCGGCGAGGTCGAGATCGATTCGCCGCTGCCCAGCCGGGCGACGCGCTTGTCGCGCATCGCAGCGTTGTCGCAGGCGTAGTTGAGGGTGTTGGCGAAGTCGGTTTCGGCGGGGTCGATCGGCACGATGTAGAGGCCGTCCGGGGTCCACGATTCGAGCCACGGGGCGTATTCGCCGTGGTCCAGCATGTCGGCTTCCTGCCACAGGAAGGCGCTGACTTGGGTGATGAGTTCGGTGTTCATGGGATTCGGTCTCCGGGTCAGGCGGTCATCAGTTTTTTCCACTGCTGGTAGGCAGCGCGCATGCCGGTTTCGGCGCTCACGTCGCTGACGTGGCCGTCGGCGGTCGGCTTCTCGCCGGCCAGGCCGCGGTTCAGCATGATCCACAGGTCGGAGCCGGCGCCGGCACCTTTCTGGACGCGCTCCCAGGCTTCCGAGTCGTCCGGCGTGCCGAAGCCCATCGGGCCCTGGAAGTGTTCGTGCATGCGCAGGCGGGCCTGGTTGGCGACCTGCGGGCCGCCGTCCATGGTGATCACTGCGTGGTGGATTTCGGTTTCGGTCACCGAGATCGGCTGCAGCACGCGGAAGAAGGCCATCGAGCAGGCGATGTTGGGGAAGATGTTGAGGTTGAAGCCCGAGCCGCCGACGGCGCGCACGATGCGGCGCACCTCGGCATCGGCATAGCCTTCCTGGCGCAGCGCGTCGGCCAGCTCGGCGAAGCGTTCGGGGATCGGGGCGTCGAGGTCGGCTTCGAGGTCGACCAGCTGGGGAATCATCACCATCACGCTGTGGCCGTTGCCGAG
>SSSX01000023.1 GCA_015657735.1 Zoogloeaceae bacterium | reverse complement strand
TGGTTGCGCATCCGCACGCAGCCGATCGACAGCGGCACGCCCATCGGTTCGGTGTCCGGCGTGCCGTGGATGTAGATATAGCGGCGCATCGAATCGACGCTGCCGAGACGGTTGAAACCCGGCTCGCAACCCGACAGCCACAGGATGCGGGTCAAAATCCAGTCCCGCTCCGGCGTCGCCGCGGCCAGCCCGGGCGACCACACCTCGCCGGTCGGCCGCCGGCCGCGGAAGGCCGCGCCGACCGGCGCACCGGCGCCGATCTTGGCGCGCACCACGTGACGTCCGCGCGGCGTGCGGTGGCTGCCGCTCTGTTCGCCGGGGCCGTTCTTCGCGGTGGACACCCGATAGCGGCGGATGCAGGCCCCGTCGTCGCCGACGAGTTCGAGGATCTGGGTGGGAATGTCGATACGGATCAGCACGATGGAATGACTCCGGCCGCCCGCTTGCGCCGGGAGGCAAAAAAACCGGACAACAGACCGCCGCAGGTTTCGGCGAGTACGCCTCCCTCCACCTCGGCGTGATGGTTTAGGCGTGTCTCCGCGAAAAGATCGATTACGCTACCCGCGACGCCCGTTTTGGGGTCTTTTGCACCGAAGATCACACGACTGACACGGGCATGCATAATTGCTCCGGCACACATGACACAGGGTTCAAGGGTGACGTAAAGCGTGCACCCGGGCAGGCGGTAGTTCGCCAGCCGCTGCGCCGCATCGCGCAGTGCCATCACTTCGGCATGGGCGGTCGGGTCGGCGCGGCGGATCGGCTGGTTGAAGCCGCGCCCGACGAGCTGACCGTCGGGTCCGACGATGACTGCGCCGACCGGCACCTCGCCGCAGCGGCCGGCCTCCTCGGCAAGTTCGATGGCCGCCCGCATGAATTCGGCGTCCTTCTCGGGACTGAAAGGGCTCATGGTATGACCGGAAAAAGTTTCGAAACCTGAAGCAGCGATTTTAGAACAGCACAGTGGAAAGACCCTCTCAAACCGCAATCGCCCCTTCCCGGACGAGGTCCGCCCGATGAACCTCGGCACGCGCCCTCCTCCGGCCCTCGAGCGGACCGACGCCGGTCCGCGGCCGTCCGGCGCGCAGGCCCGGCCGGCGCGGATCGCCGCCGCCCATGCGCTGGCGGCCATCGCGCTGATCGCCGGCTGGGCGCTGCTGCCGGGCGCCGTGCAGCCCTACGTCAGCTGGGCGCTCGTCGCCGGCACCACGCTGTTCGTCTACATCGCCCTGTCGCGCCGCAGCGCGGCCCCCGCGCAGCCCGCCGGCGAAGGGCGCCGGGCGGCCGAACACCGCGCACACGACGAACTTCAGAGCGTGCTGCACAGCATCGGCGAAGCCGTCATCACCACCGACGCCAGCGGCCACATCACGCTGATGAATCCGGCCGCCGAAGCCCTCACCGGCTGGCCCGAGGACGAAGCCCGCGGGCGCCCGCTCGCCACCGTCTTCCACACCGTCACCGACGCGGCCGGCACTGGCACGCTGCTGGTGGACCGCCACGGCGCCCGCCATCCGGTCACCCACAACAGCGCCCCGCTTGCCGCCGCCGATGCGGCCGACGACGCCCAGGGCGCCGTGCTGGTGATCCGCGACCAGTCCGACGAACTGCGCACCCGTCAGGCCATTGCCGACCAGCAGGCCCGCTACCGGGCCCTCGTCGAAAACGCCCCGGTCGGCATCTTCCACTACGGCAGCGATCTGTCGATCAACTACTGCAACAGCCGTCTGGCCGAAATCCTGCGCTCCACGCCGGCCGACCTGCAGGGCATGGATCTGCATTCCCTCGGCGACGAATCCATCCTGTCCGTCCTGCAGCGGGCCCTGGCCGGACAGCGCGGCGCCTACGACGGACCCTTCGTCACGCCGCTGTCCACCGACGTGCACATCCTGTCGATCCGCGTCGCGCCCGAATGCGACGCCAGCGGCCAGGTGTACGGCGGCGTCGGCATCGTCGAGGACCGCACCGCCTTCCTCGAAGCCGAGGAGCAGCTGCGCGACACCAAGGAACGCTACGTCCTCGCCCAGCGCGGCACCAACGAGGGCCTGTGGGACTGGGACCCCAACACCCGTTACCTCTACCTCTCGTCGCGCCTGCTGTCGCTGCTCGGCCTCAAGAGCGACACCCTGCGCACCACCGGCGACGAGTGGCTGAAGCTGATCCACCCGGACGACCGCGCCCACTACCGGGCCGACGTCGTCGCCCACCTGCGCGGCGAGACCGACCATTTCGAATCCGAATACCGCGTGGCCGACAAGGACGGCAAGTTCCACTGGGTTCTCGCCCGCGGCCTCGCCCACCGCAACCAGCAGGGTCGCGCGGTACGCATCGTCGGTTCGATCGGCGACATCACCGCCCGCAAGCTCGCCGAAGAACAGCTCAAGGCCGAGCGCGACTTCTCGCGCGGCCTCATCGACAGCCTGCCGGCGCCCTTCTTCCTGTTCGACCAGCGCGGCCGGCTGGTGCTGTGGAACCGCTTCGTCAGCGAACTGACCGGCCTCGCCGACAGCCAGCTCCAGAACGCCGAGGCCGAAAGCCTCGTGATACCGGAGCAGGAGCCGGTGATGGGCCACCGTATCGAATCGGCGCTGGTGTCCGGCGAAACCACGGCCGAAGTGATGCTGCGACGCAGCAACCAGGATCCGGTGCCGTTCCTGCTCATCGGCCGGCGCGTCGTCCTCGAAGGCAAACCGCACATCGTCGGCGTCGGCACCGACCTCACCGAACGCAAGTTCGCCGAACGGGCCATCAAGCGCCTCAACACCGAACTCGAACGCCGCGTCGCCGAACGCACCTCGCAGCTCAGCGCCGCCCTCAACGAACTCGAATCCTTCAGCTATTCGGTGTCCCACGACCTGCGCGCGCCGCTGCGCGCCATCGAGGGCTACAGCGCGATCCTCGGCTCCGACTACGGCGACCGCCTCGACGACGAAGCGAAGGAACTGCTGCGCCGCGTGCGCGCCGCCGTGCATCGGATGGGCCAGCTGATCGACGATCTGCTGACCTTGTCGCGGGTCAGCCGCAAGGAACTCGAACGCCGCCCGGTCGACCTCAGCCTGCTCGCCCAGGGCATCTGCGAAGAACTGCGCCAGCAGGAGCCGGCCCGCGAAGTGCGCATCGACATCGCCCCGCACCTGCAGGTCGAGGGCGATCCGAGCCTGATGCGCACGGTGCTCGAAAACCTGCTCGGCAACGCCTGGAAGTTCACCGGCCGGGTCGAGCACCCGGAAATCCACTTCGAAGCCACCCGCCACGAAGGCGTCGATGCCTTCGTGATCCGCGACAACGGCGCGGGTTTCGACATGCGCTACCGCGAAAACCTGTTCCGCCCCTTCCAGCGCCTGCACTCGGATCGCGAATTCCCCGGCACCGGCATCGGCCTCGCAACGGTCGCCCGCATCGTGCGCCGTCACGGCGGCGAGGTATGGGCCGAAGGCAAGGTCGGCAACGGCGCCGCGCTGTATTTCAGCATCGGCCAGACGCCCGCACTGCAGAACGGCAGCTGAACGGCTGTCGGCTCAGAGCAGCACCGGCCGATCCGGCAGTTCGTTGGGATTGCCCGCCCCGGCCGGAAACGGGCCGGCCAGCAGATCGCCCACCGCGCGCACCGCCTCCACCGACCCTTCGGCGTAGCGTCCGGCCCGGAAGGCCGCCTCCATCTGCCGGCACACGCGCTCCCATTCGGCCTGCGGCACCTGCCGGGCGATGCCGCGGTCGGCCACGATCTCGACGCAGCGGTCGAGCCACTGCACGTAGATCAGCACCCCGGTGTTCTCTTCGGTGTCCCACACCCGCAGGCGCGAGAACACCTCCACCGCCCGCTCGCGGGCCGACACATCGCGCAGCAGCCCGGCGATGTCCAGCCCGGCCTCGACGGCGAAACGGATCTCGCCGCGGTGGCGCGCCTCGGACGCCTTCACCGCCGCGTCGATGGCCGCCATCACATCCGGCGTGAAGGTCCGGCCGAGCACCCACGACGGCGACACCAGATGACGAAGCACACGTCCGATCCGCATCACCAGCCTCCCGACGCGCCACCGCCGCCAAATCCGCCGCCGCCACCCGACCAGCCGCCTCCACCGCCGCCGCCGAATCCGCCGCCACCGCCGATCCACGGCCCGCCCGAATGTCGGGAGGCGCCGCCGGTGCCCGCCACCAGCACGAAGAAAAAGGCCAGCGCCGCGCCGATCAGGCCGATCGTCAGCGCCCCGGTGAGCATCCACACGCCGCCGCCGACGACGCCGGATGCCACGGCCGCACCCAGCAGCCGTCCAAAAATCGCCCGCAGCACGCCGCCCAGCCCGATCGCCACGATGACGGCCAGCATCAGCATGCCGCCGAAATCGCTCTCGCCGATGTCCGGCCCCGCGCCGCGGTCCGCCGGCAGTCCGGCACCGGCGATGCGCGCCGCGATCGCGTCGACGCCGGCCTCGACCCCGCCGGGAAAATCCCCCGCGCGAAAACGCGGCGCGACCACCTCGGCGATGATCTGCTTGGCGACCGCATCGGGAACCGCGCCTTCGAGTCCGTAACCAACCTCGATGCGCATCCGGCGGTCATCCTTCGCGACGACAAACAGCAGGCCGTCGTCGACGCCCTTGCGCCCGAGCCGCCACGCTTCGACAACGCGCAGCGCGTACGCCGCCACATCTTCCGGCCGCGTCGTCGCCACGATCAGCACCGCCACCTGGGCGCCGTTCTGCTGCTCGAGCTGGACCAGGCGGTTTTCGAGCGCCGCCCGCCGCGCCTCGGGCAGCAGCCCGACGGTATCGGTAAGGTGCGCCGCCAGCGTCGGCACCGGCTGCAGCTCCTGGGCACGCGAAATACCCGCCAGCCCGGCGAACAGCCCGACTGCCAGCACCAGCACGCGCAGCAGCGCCACCGCTAAGCCCCGTCGCCGGTGTTACTGGCCCGCCGGCCGGGCCGGCGCGGGAGCCGGCGCGCCGCCGCCGAAACTGACCTTCGGCGGCTCGCTGATCGTCGCCTCGTTGTCGACGGCGAAGTTGGCCTTGGGCTTGGCGCCGACCACCATCGCGGTGAGGTTGTTCGGGAAGGTGCGCACCGTCACGTTGTATTCCTGCACCGCCTTGATGTAACGGTTGCGGGCCACGGTGATGCGGTTCTCGGTGCCTTCGAGCTGGGCCTGCAGGTCGCGGAAGCTCGCGTCGGCCTTGAGGTTCGGGTAGTTCTCGGCAACCACCAGCAGGCGCGACAGGGCGCCCGACAACTCGCCCTGGGCCTTCTGGAACTTCGCCATGGCGTCCGGATCGTTGACCAGTTCCGGCGTCACCTTGATGCCCGCCACGTTGGCGCGGGCCTCGGTGACCCGGGTCAGCACGTCCTTCTCGTGGGCCGCGTAGCCCTGCACCACCTGCACCAGATTGGGGATCAGATCGGCCCGCCGCTTGTACTGGTTGAGCACTTCGGACCACGACGCGGTGACCTGTTCGTCGTTGATCTGGATCTGGTTGTAGCCGCAGCCGGTGAGCAGCAGCGACAGCAGCACGGCCAGGAAGAATTTGATACGCATGGCTTGTCCTCGCGAAAAAAGGCATCCGGGGCGGGCGCCCGGAGCGTTCATTTTATCGATGCGGGATGCCGCGCATCCACGCCCCATCTTACGCCATCAAATCTTGCATTCAGCCGGCGCCGGCCTTCAGCCGCTCCATCGTCGCGCGGGCGAAGCACAAGTCCTCCCACGCCTTCGCCTTGTCGGCCAGGTTGCGCAGCAGGTAAGCCGGGTGATAGGTGACGATCACCGGGGTCGCGCCGCAGGCGAACAGCTTGCCCCGCGCCGCGCCGATCTTGATCTCCTGATTGAGCAGGGCCTGCGCGGCCGGCCGGCCGAGGGCCACGATCAGGCGCGGCCGGATCAGTTCGATCTGGCGCTGCAGATAAGGGAAACAGGCGGCCAGTTCGGCCGGCTCGGGGGTCCGGTTGTTGGGCGGGCGGCATTTGACCGCGTTGCCGATGAAAACATCGTCGCCGCGCCGCAGGCCGATGCTTGCCAGCATGGCGTCGAGAAGCCGCCCGGCCTGACCGACGAAGGGTTCGCCGCGCTCGTCCTCCTCGGCGCCCGGCCCCTCGCCGACGAACAGCCAGTCGGCCTGCCGG
>SSSX01000159.1 GCA_015657735.1 Zoogloeaceae bacterium | reverse complement strand
GTCGACCAGCGCGAAGCCGGCCGTGCCGAGAATGCGCGGCTGGCTGAAATGCTGCCAGCGCGGAAAACTGGCGAAGTCCACCACCCGGCCGCTGGCGCCGTCGGCCAGGACCAGCGCCATCGCGTGGGCGGTCTGGCCGGCCGGCGGAAAGGCGGGAGCGACGACCTCGACCCGGCCCTGATCCGCGGCGAGCGGCACGTCGGCAACCTTGGTGCCGCCCACCGGACGGCCGTCGAAATGCACGTCGCAGGCCCACAGCTGCAGCGACAACGCCTGATCGGCCGGAATCTCGCCGACGATCTCGGCGTTGAGGCGGACCTGATCGCCGTCGAAGGCATAGCCGTGGTCGGGGCCGAGGCGGAAGGCGGAATGGCGGCCGGTGGCGGCCTGGAGCGTGCTGCGCGTCTGCATGTTGTGCTACCTGCGGAGAGTCGAGGCGGCGGATTCTGCGGGCTGGCGGATGGCAGCGTCAATCAATTGGCGATTGAATTTTTGGATGCGCCAAAAAGGGGCGAAAAATCCCGGCAAGCCGCACCAGAACTGGGATTGCACCATCTCGGTGCGGCCATTTCGACGGCATTTTTGGGGCCGCCTAGAGCAGCACGATGTCAAATTGCTCCTGGCCGTAGCTCGCCTCCGGGTGCAGCGAGATGGTCTTGTCGATAAAGTCCGACAGCATCGCCAGCGACTGCGATTCCTCCTCGAGGAACAGGTCGATGACGTTGGGGGCGGCGAGCACGCGGAATTCCCTGGCGTTGAACTGGCGCGCCTCGCGCAGCAGTTCGCGGAGGATTTCGTAGGCGACGGTGCGGGTGGTCTTGACCTCGCCGCGGCCGTTGCAGGTCGGGCAGGGTTCGCACAGCAGGTGGGCGAGGGATTCGCGGGTGCGCTTGCGGGTCATCTCGACGAGGCCGAGGGTGGTGAAACCGTTGACCGTCATCTTGGTGTGGTCGCGGGCCAGGGCCTTGCGGAATTCGTCGAGGACGGCGGTGCGGTGGTCGGCGCTTTCCATGTCGATGAAGTCGACGATGATGATGCCGCCAAGGTTGCGCAGGCGCAGCTGGCGGGCGATGGCCTGGGCGGCCTCGAGGTTGGTCTTGAAGATGGTGTCGTCGAAATTGCGGGCGCCGACGAAGCCGCCGGTGTTCACGTCGACGGTGGTCATCGCCTCGGTCTGGTCGATGATCAGGTAGCCGCCGGATTTGAGGTCGACCCGCCGGGCCAGCGCCTTTTCGATCTCGGCCTCGACGCCGTGCAGATCGAACAGCGGGCGCTCGCCGGTGTAGTGGTCGAGCAGCGGCGCGACCTGCGGCATGTACTCGCTGGCGAAGGCCGACAGCTTCTGGAAGTTCTCGCGCGAGTCGGAGACGATGCGCGTGGTGGCATCGGTGACGAAGTCGCGCAGCACGCGCTGGGCGAGGTTGAGATCCTGGTACAGCACGGTCGGCGGAAAGGCGCCGACCGCCCGGTTGCGGATTTCGGCCCACAGCTTCTTGAGGTAGGCGATGTCGGCGGCCAGTTCGTCGTCGGTGGCGTTCTCGGCCATCGTGCGGACGATGTAGCCGCCGGTTTCGTCGGGCGCCAGCAGGCGGCTGACGCGTTCGCGCAGCGCTTCGCGGCCGGCCTCGTCGCCGATCCGCTGCGAGATGCCGATGTGCTTGTCCTGGGGCAGGTAGACGAGCATCCGGCCGGCGATCGAAATCTGCGTGGACAGTCGCGCGCCCTTGGTGCCGATCGGGTCTTTGAGCACCTGCACGATCAGGTTCTGGCCTTCGGCGAGGATGCGCTCGATGGGCCGCGGGGCGTCGCCGGCGTGGCGGTCGCACCAGATGTCGGCCACGTGCAGGAAGGCGGTGCGCTCGAGGCCGACGTCCATGAAGGCGGACTGCATGCCGGGCAGCACGCGCACCACGCGGCCCAGGTAGACATTGCCGACGATGCCGCGGCTGGCGGTCCGCTCGACGTGCACTTCCTGGACGGCGCCCTGCTGCATGAGGGCCACGCGGGTTTCCTGGGGGGTGAAATTGATCAGGTATTCGTCGGACAT
>SSSX01000900.1 GCA_015657735.1 Zoogloeaceae bacterium | reverse complement strand
TGCAGCGGGGCCAGGCAGCTCAACTGGCGGAGGCGGTTGTGCATGATTTTCACGCATTCGTCGGATGAGGATTGAGCGTTTGCTTGTAAGCCCGGAGCCGTCAATAATCAAGGGGCCGGCCGGCTGCGTGGCCGCTTTCATGCATTCCGCCAACGCATGCCCGCCGGCATCCGAACCCCCCGTACCTGGAGATACCCATGAACGACGACCGCCAACGGCTGCAGGTGCTGTGCGCCGGCGTGCTCGGCCTGCTGCTTTTCCTCGGCATCGCGCGCTTTTCCTATACGCCGCTGCTGCCGCTGATGCGCGAGCAGGCGGGGCTGGGTGCGGCCGCCGGCGGCTGGCTGGCGGCGGCCAACTATGCGGGCTATCTGTCGGGCGCACTATTGGCTTCGACTATCAGCGATTTGATGCTGAAAGACCGGCTCTATCGATTCTGCATGCTGCTGGCGATCCTCAGCACCGCGATGATGGGCACCAGCGACAGTCCGTGGGTGTGGGCGCTGTCCCGTTTCATCGCCGGCCTGGCGACCGCCGGCGGCATGCTGCTCGGCTCCGGGCTGATCATGAACTGGCTGATGCGCAACCGGCACCGCAGCGAGCTGGGAATCCACTTTTCGGGCATCGGGCTGGGCATCGCCGGCTGTTCGGTGGCGGTGGCGGCGATGGGGAGCTGGCTCGACTGGCGCGCCCAGTGGTACGTCTTCGCCGGGCTCGGCGTGGTGTTGGCGATTCCGGCCTGGCGCTGGCTGCCGGTGCCGGAGGTGACCCCGCTGGCGGCCGCCGGCGCGCACATGAAGGACCGTCCGCCGGGCCGGCTGTTCCTCGGTCTGCTGGCGGCGGCGTATTTCTGCGCCGGGGCCGGCTACGTGGTCAGCGCGACCTTCATCGTCGCCATCGTCAACGCCATGCCGAACCTCGCCGGCAAGGGCGCCTGGGTCTTCCTCGTCGCCGGCCTCGCCGCCGCGCCGGCGTGCATCGTGTGGGATCTGATCGCCCGGCGCACCGGCCAGCTCAATGCGCTGATCCTCGCCAGCGCGCTGCAGGCGATCGGCATCCTGCTGCCGCTGCTCGGCGACAGCCTGGGCATGGCGATGGCCGGCGCGGCGCTGTTCGGCGGCACCTTTGCCGGCATCGTCAGCCTGGTGATGGCGATGGCCGGGCGCTTCTACCCGACCCGGCCGGCCAAGATGATGAGCAAGATGACCGCCGCCTACGGCGTGGCGCAGATCGTCGCGCCGGCCGTCACCGGCTGGCTGGCCGGCCAGCAGGGCAGCTACGCCGCGGGCTTGTGGCTGGCGTCGGCGCTGATGGCGCTCGGCACGCTGCTGTTCGGCGTGCTGCGTCTGGTGGAGCGCCGCGGCGGCGCCGGGGCGGCGCTGCAGGCGGGCTAGCGATGGGCGCGGCGCGGTGGTGGCTGGCCGGGCTGCTGGCGTGGTCGGCGGCGCTGCCGGCGGCCGATCCGGCGTG
>SSSX01000158.1 GCA_015657735.1 Zoogloeaceae bacterium | reverse complement strand
TCGCCATCTGCACTCAGAACATCGACGTGATAGCTCTGCTCACGGGCCAGGTGTTTTTCCAGCAGCGCGACGATGCGAAAGAAGTCGGTGACCGAAAACACACCCAAGCCCCAGCAGCCGTCATAGGCAAGAACCGCGATATTTTTCGTCATTTTTCGTGGCCCGATCGGACTACGAAATAGCCCGTCTGAGCCTCCCCTGATGTTCATATGGAGAATACTATGCCAGTTGTACGGCTGATTCGAAGAGACCGTGGAATATCAATCAGAGAGGAATTGCAGGATTGAACCTACTTCACGAAATCGGTCCCCATCTGACTGGCCTGGAACAACTCAAAGCAATGCTTGAAACGGATCGCCGGTCAGGTATCGGGGAAACGCTCGATATCCGTCTCGTCGAGGCCGAGGACGGCCGCGTAGTCTGCGAAGCGACACCGGACATTCATGTCTACAACCCGCTCGGTACCGTTCATGGCGGATTTACTGCCACCATGCTCGACTTTGCGTGCGGTTATGCCGTGCTGTCGAAAATGATGCCCGGACAAAGTTTCTCGACGCTCGAAATAAAGGTCGCCTATCACAAGGCAATGACCAGGGACACCGGGCCAGTCCGGGCGGAGGGCAAGATCGTCACTTTCGGTCGGCGTCTGGCCTATACCGAATCCCGCCTTACCGACCAGGACGGAAAACTCTACGCCTCCGCCACCTCCAGCCTGATCGTCTTGTCCGCGTAAATCCCCACGTCCAAAAGCCCAGCAAAGAGCAATCAGAATGTCAGAACTCGCCACCCCCACGATTCTTTCCACCGATGTATGGCTGGACCATCCCGATGGTCGACTCTTCGCCCGCGTCTGGACGCCTTCGAGCGACGCGGGTCAATCGATGCAGAAAGCGCCCATCGTACTTTTCCACGATTCTCTGGGCTGCGTCGATCTCTGGCGCGATCTCCCGGGCTTGCTGAGCGCCGCTACCGGACGGCGGGTGATCGCCTACGACCGGCTCGGCTTTGGGCGTTCAGATCCACGCGGCGACCGGTTGGCGATGGATTTCATTGCCGATGAGGCCACACGCTATTTCCCGCTTGTTCGTGAGCAGCTTGGAATTCAGAAATTCGTCGCCTTTGGCCATAGCGTTGGCGGCGGCATGGCGGTGAATTGCGCAGCCCGATTTGCCGCCGACTGCGAGGGGTTGGTCACGATCGCGGCCCAGGCTTTCCCTGAAGACCGGACCCTCCAGGGCATCCTGGTGGCGAAAGAGCAATTCAAGGATGAAAAGCAGGTCGAGCGCCTCAAGAAATACCACGGCGAAAAGGCGCGCTGGGTTCTCGACGCCTGGATTGAAACGTGGCTCCATCCGGAATTTGCATCGTGGTCATTGGCTCCAGTCCTGCCGCAAGTCAGCAGCCCGGTACTCGCCATCCACGGAATCCACGACGAATACGGATCGGTGCGCCATCCAGAACTGATCAGGCAACTGTGCGGCGCTCGTGTCGAGGTCGAGATCATTCCGGACGCCTACCACATGCCCCACCGCGAGCGCCCCGAGTTGGTTATCGATCTGGTGTCGGCCTTCATCGGCTGAGGGCCGGATAATTGTCGCATTGCGAATCGGGTCGGGCCCGAGAGTAATACCCGGCTTTGGCGGGCTTGTTACTTTTAACGGTGGAATGGGGCTGGAAATCGGCCGACCTCGGCGCCTTCTATTCCCAATGTCGGCAAAGTGGGATTTGTCTGCCGCATCAGCGGCATTGCTATTTGCCTTCCAATGACCAGTCCTTATCGATCACATCAAAAATTTCAGCGGTTGTGATCTGCCATCCCATGCGGCCCCGCTTCACGAATCGATGACTGAATGAACGTGCGCCTTGTTTCATGGCCGATT
>SSSX01000157.1 GCA_015657735.1 Zoogloeaceae bacterium | reverse complement strand
GGTCACCGTCTTCTTCGACCTGACCCTGGCGGTCGAGCTGGGCATGGTGCTGTCGGCGCTGTTCTTCATCTACCGCATGTCGAACCTGACCCGCATCGAACGCCTGCCGCTGGCCGAGCTGTCGATGCTGCCCGGCTTTCTGTACCCCGACGGCTCGCCGCGGGTGATGGCCTATTCGATCTACGGCACCCTGTTCTTCGGCGCGATCAACAAGCTCGAAACCCTTCTCGACCCAGCCCTGCGCCATCCGGAAGTGGTGATCCTCGAACTGAACCATCTGGTGAACCTCGACACCACCGGCCTCGAAGGCCTCGAAAGCCTCGCCCGCAACCTCCACAAACGGGGCTGCGCGCTGATCCTGTGCAACCTCAACCCGCAGCCCGAGTCGCTGGTCACGCGTTCCGGCTTCGCCGCCGAGATCGGCGTGAACAACATCTGCGGCGACATCTACGGGGCCCTCGCCCGCTCCCGCGACCTGCTCCCGCGCCTCGTCGATGAAGACCCCCTCTGACCACGCAGCACGCCTGCTGCGCATCCACGGCCACGTGCAAGGCGTCGGCTACCGCAACGCGCTGCACGCCCAGGCCACCCGTCTGGGCCTCGCCGGCTGGGTCCGCAACCGCAGCGACGGCAGCGTCGAAGCCCTCGTCTGCGGCCCCGCCGACGCCCTCGACCGCCTTGTCGAATGGTCCCGCCGCGGCCCGCCGGCGGCCCGCGTCAGCCATGTGGACTGGATTCCGGCCGATCCGCCCGGAGAAACCGGTTTCGTACGCGAGGCCACGCTGTAGAAAGAAGGGAGGCGAGCCGGCAGCCCCCCCTCTAGAATGTAGAAAAACGTCCGTTTACATTCCGTTCGCGTGAGCATTCCGAAACAACTCCGACCGTGGCTCCACCCTCCGACCTCATCTGCGCCGCCGCCCGGGATCTTCCGGTGTCGCTGCTCGATCATCTGCCGACCCTGATCTGGTGTTCGGGCGTCGACACCAAGTGCAGCTACTTCAACCGTACCTGGCTCGAATTCACCGGCCGCAGCCTCGAGCAGGAACTCGGCGACGGCTGGACCGCCGACATCCACCCGGAAGACTTCGACCGCTGCGTCGGCACGTATCTCGAACACTTCGCGGTGCAGACGCCGTTCGAGATGGAGTTCCGCCTGCGCCGCCACGACGGCCAGTACCGCTGGGTCATCGACACCGGCCGGCCGCTTTACGACCCGTCGGGCGAGTTCATCGGTTACATCGGCTCGTGTCTCGACATCGGCGACCGCCGCGATACCGAAGCCGAACTGCGCGAACGGGAAAACCGCCTCAGCACCCTTCTCGCCTCGATGGGCGAAGGCGTCATCATGCGCGACACCCACGGCTTGCTGCAGGTGCACAACGCTGCCGCCGCCGACATTCTCGGGCTGAGCAGCGAGCAGATGCGCGAGTTCCACCTCAGCGACAATCTGGTTTTCTATCTCAACGAAGACGGCGACCCGATCGACCGCGACGACATTCCGGCGATGCGCGCGCTCACCACCGGCAAGCCGCAGTCGGGCATGCTCGGGGTCAACCGCCCGGACGGCAGCCGGCGCTGGATGTGGACCAACGCCGTGCCGCTGTTCGAGGACGACAACGGCGAACACCACGGCAGCCTGCGCGGCGTGGTGACGACCATCGCCGACATCACCCAGCGCCGCGACCACGAAGAGCAGCTGCGCCTCGCCTGGACCGTCTTCCACAACAGCGTCGAAGCGATCATCGTGACCGACGCCCATGAAAAGATCCTGTCGGTCAACCGCGCCTTCACCGAAGTCACCGGCTACACCGAAGCGGAAGCCATCGGCGAGACGCCGCGCCTGCTGCGCTCCGGCCACCACGACCGCAGCTTCTACGAAGCCATGTGGCGGGACATCGACCTCCTCGGCTTCTGGCAGGGCGAAATCCACGACCGCCGCAAGAACGGCACCTTCTATCCGTCGTCGCTGTCGATCAGCGCCGTGCGCGACAAGCTCGGGCGGGTCACCCACTACGTGGCGGTGTTCTCCGACATCACCGAGCGCAAGGCCTCGGAAGCGCGCATCGCCTTCCTGGCCCAGCACGATCCGCTGACCGGCCTGCCCAACCGCGCCCTGCTCCACGACCGGCTCGACCAGACCCTCGCCCACGCCCACCGGCACGGCACCCGCATCGCGCTGATGTTCCTCGATCTGGACCGCTTCAAGACGATCAACGACTCCCTCGGCCACATGATGGGCGATCGTCTGCTGCAGGGCGTCGCCCAGCGCCTGATCAGCTGCATCCGCGAAACCGACACGGTGAGCCGTCAGGGCGGCGACGAGTTCCTGATCGTCCTGACCGACGTCGAGGTGCCCGACGACGCCGCGCGGGTCGCCGAGAAAATTCTCGACCTGCTGCATCCCCCCTTCGACATCGACGGCCAGCAGCTCGGCACCTCCTTCTCGATCGGCATCGCGCTCTACCCCGAAGACGGCGACAGCGTCGAAGTGCTGATGAAGAACGCCGACACCGCGATGTACCACGCCAAGGAAAGCGGCCGGAACACCTACCGCTTCTTCGACGAGGTCATGAACGTCAACGCGCTGGAGCGCCTGCACCTCGAAAACGGCCTGCGCAAGGCCCTCGAAAACGACGAGTTCCAGCTCTACTATCAGCCGCAGGTCGAACTGGCGAGCGGCCGCATCATCGGCACCGAAGCGCTGCTGCGCTGGTTCAGCGGCGTCATGGGCGGCGTGTCGCCGGCCCGCTTCATTCCGCTGGCCGAGGAATGCGGGCTGATCGTGCCGATCGGCGAATGGGTGCTGCAGGCCGCCTGCCGGCAGGCCCGCGCGTGGCAGGACGCCGGCCTGCCGCCGGTTCCGGTGGCGGTCAATCTGTCGGCGCTGCAGTTCCGCCGCAGCGACATCGTCGCCACGGTGGCGCGGGCGCTGTGCAACAGCCGGCTCGACGGGCGCTGGCTGGAACTCGAACTGACCGAATCGCTGCTGATGCAGTCCCGCCCCGACGTCGCGGCGACCCTCGAACGCCTGAAGGCGCTCGGCGTGCGCCTGTCGATCGACGATTTCGGCACCGGCTATTCGAGTCTCGCCTACCTCAAGCGCTTCCCGGTCGATCAGCTGAAGATCGACCAGAGCTTCGTGCGCGACGTCACCGGCAATCCGGACGACGCCGCCATCGTGCGGGCGATCATCCAGCTCGGCCAGAGCCTGCGCCTCGAAGTGATTGCCGAGGGAACCGAAACGCCGGAGCAGATGGATTTCCTGCGCCGTGAAGGCTGCTCGGCCGCCCAGGGCTATCTGTTCAGCCCGCCGCTGCCGCCCGACGCCGTCGCCGAACTGCTGCGCATCGGCACGCTGCCGGCGGCGCCGATCGTCGCCGCCTGAACGCCCCCGGCCTCAGGCCGGCAGGCTGCGCCGCAGCGATTCGAGATAGGCCGCCACGCCGGCCTCGCCTTCCGCCGGCGCCCAGGCGCCCCATTCGGCCTCGACCGGCACAGCGTACGGCCCGGCCTTGGCCTCGACGAACAGCGTCCCGCTGTCGAGCGCAACGATGCTGTGGAACACGCCCGGCGGAATGTTGTAGCCGATCACCGCAGCGCCGGCCGCCATCACCCGCGCCTCGCCCACGCTGCCATCGGCATTGAAGATCAGCGTGCCCAGCCGGCCGCGCAGCACGATGATGGTTTCGGCCTTCGACGGATCGAGGTGACGGTGCGGCCGCACGTAGGAATCGGGCTCGATCGCCACCAGCAGGCGATGGGCGAGTTCGGCCGGACCGGCGTGCAGATTGTGGTGGCAGCGCCGCCGCGGCGTGGCCCGGGCACGGGCGGCGAGTTCGTCGAGGAGCGCAGCGTCGAGGAAGAAGGACATGTCGGACGGCGAGGGATGAGGATCACGCAGCCGGGCCAGGCCGGCGCGACGGTCACGGATAAATCACTTCCACCGCGTCTGCCGGCAGCCATTCGCGCAGGCTTTCCAGCAGGCTGTCGTCGGGGCGCACGCGCCAGCCCGGACCGAGGGGGAAATCGCCTTCGGCGCTGGCGTTGCGGTAGCGCACGCGGATCGGACACTCGCCTTCGCGGAAGGGCGTCAGCACCGACTGCAGGCGCTCGGCGGCCGCCGCCGCACCGCCGGCCTCGCCGACCTCGCCGTTGAGCCGGAGCTGCAGCGCACGGGCGTAACGGCCGCGGGCTTCGCCAAGCGTCATCAGCTTGTCGGCGACGATGCGCAGTCCGCCCGAGAAATCGTCGTTGCTGACCTTCGCGTCGACGATCAGCACCTCGTCGACGACGATGCGCTGGCGGTTGTTGTCGAAGACTTCCGAGAACACCGACACCTCGCGCGGGGTGGTGCCGTCGTCGAGCAGCACGAAGGCGATCTTGCCGCGCGCCGTCATCTTGGCGCGCACTTCCATCACCACGCCGGCGAGGGTCGCCAGATCCTTCGACGGCTCGATCTGCGCCAGCGTGCGCCGCACGAAACGCCGCACCTCGCCCTTGAAGGCGTTGAACGGGTGGCCCGAGAGGAAGAAGCCGATGGCGAGCTTTTCCTCCTTCAGCCGTTCGCGCTCGCCCCACGGCCGCACCTTGACGTAGTCGGCCATCGGCGGCGCCACCTCGCCGGGAATGTCGAACAGGCCGCCCTGCAGCGCGTTGGCGGCGATCTGCTCGGCGGCTTCCATCGCGATGCCGACCGAGGCGAGCAGCTTGTGGCGGTCGGCGGGCTGCACCGGATCGATGGTGTCGAAGGCGCCGGCGCGCACCAGCGCCTCGATCACGCGCCGGTTGGCGAGGCGCTTGTCGACACGGCAGGCGAAGTCGAACAAGTCCTTGAACGGCCCGCCGGCTTCGCGGGCGGCGAGGATGGCGCGCACCGCCGGCTCGCCGACACCCTTCACCGCCCCCAGGCCGTAGCGGATCGTCTTCGGGTCGACCGGCACGAAGCGGTAGTCGGACGCATTGACGTCCGGAGGCAATACAACGATGTGATTGGCGACCGTATCTTCATAGAAGATCTTGATGGTGTCGGTGTTGTCCAGATCGGACGACATCGTCGCCGCCATGAAGGCCGCGCAGTGGTAGGCCTTGAGCCAGGCGGTGTGGTAGGTGACCACCGCGTAGGCCGCCGTGTGCGACTTGTTGAAGCCGTACTCGGCAAACTTCGTCATCAGGTCGAAGAGCTGCTCGGCGAGCGCCGGATCGTAGCCCTTCTGGCGTGCGCCGGCGGCGATGGTCTCGCGGTGCTTGGCCATCTCCTCGGGCTTCTTCTTGCCCATCGCCCGGCGCAGCATGTCGGCACCGCCGAGCGTGTAGCCGCCGATGATCTGGGAGATCTGCATCACCTGTTCCTGATACACGATCACCCC
>SSSX01000899.1 GCA_015657735.1 Zoogloeaceae bacterium | reverse complement strand
GCCGGGTCGTTGACATGGCGATCCGGCGGGCGGCATCTTTAACGACAATAATCCGCATTACTAGAGCGATAATTTTGGCGCTGTCCCCGTTGGCTGTGACGTCGTCTCAAGCACGCGTTCGACCCGCATCGCAGGCATCGGTCGTAGGGGCGAATTCATTCGCCCAAGCGCCGGCCAGATCAGGGGCGGTCCCTGGTTTTTCCCCGGCGGGCGAACAAGTTCGCCCCTACTGAACATGTCACCGATTGAGCGCGTTCCACAAATAACCGAGACATCGCCATAATTCTTGCTGTTGGCCGCTGCGGCACCGAAAGGGGTGGGAATGTCCGAGATTTACGTCAGCACCGACATCGAAACGGACGGCCCCGTTCCCGGCCGGCATTCGATCCTGAGCATCGGCGCCGCCGCCTTCAGCGCCGACAAGGAACTTGCCGGGCAGTTTTCGGCGAATCTCGAAACGCTGCCCGGCCTGACGCCCGACCCGCACACGATGGCGTGGTGGAAAACCCAGCCCGAAGCCTGGGCCGCCTGCCGCGCCGACCCCGAGCCACCGTGGCTGGCGATGGGGCGCTTCGTCGCGTGGCTGCGCGGCCTGCCGGCGCGGCCGGTGTTCGTCGGCTATCCGGCGGCCTTCGATTTTCCGTTCGTGCTGTGGTATCTGACCGAATTCGTCGGCGAGAACCCCTTCGGCTACGCGGTCATCGACATCAAGACCTACGCGATGGCGGTGCTGCGGCAGCCCTACCGCGCCTGCGGCAAGGCGTCGATGCCGGCGGCGTGGTTCGACCCGGCGCCCCACACCCACGTCGCGCTCGACGATGCCATCGAGCAGGGGCGGCTGTTCTGCAATATGCTGGCGGCGACAGGCGGCAGCGACGCTCAAGCCGGCGCCGGCCCGGGCCGATAAGTTCCTGCCGCCGACCCGACACCGAAATCCTTGCCACGGACCATGCGCCCGTCTCCACATCCATTCCGCCCCGGCGAACGCCGTCGCCTCTTCCTGCCCATCGTCACACTGATGGTGTCGCTGATCGTGCTGGTGTGGGCGGCGGTGCTCTACCGTACGGCCGCCGACGAGGAGATGGTGATCCGCGCGGTCAACACCGACAACCTGAACCTCGCGCATGCCTTCGAGGAGCACACCATCCGCACGATCAAGAGCGTCGATCAGGCCGTGCTGTTCCTCAAATTCCAGTACGAGAAGCACGGCACCCAGGTGAACATCGCCGAATACGTGCGCGAAGGCATGATCATCAGCACCATCTTCAACCAGCTCGGCGTCATCGACGAGCACGGCATCTACATCCTCAGCAATCTGCCCAATCACAAGCCCGTCGATCTTTCCGACCGCGAACACTTCAAGGTTCACATCGAAAAAGACAGCAACCAGCTCTTCATCAGCAAACCGATACTCGGGCGTGCATCGGGCAAGTGGTCGATCCAGATGACGCGCCGCATCAACAAGCCCGACGGCAGCTTCGGCGGCGTGGTGGTGATCTCGGTGGACCCGTTCTACTTCTCCAATTTCTACAGCGGCCTCGAACTGGGCACCGACGGGCTGGTTTCGCTGATCGGCCGCGACGGCATCGTGCGGGCGCGGATGGCCGGCGGCGAGCGGACCGTCGGACAGGACATGAACGGCTTTCCGACCTTCAAGGCCATGCTCGCCAATCGCAGCGGCACCTTCCGCACCTCCAGCCGCGTGGACGGCGTGCGCCGCTTTTACGCCTATCGCGACCTCGGCGAATATCCCCTCATCGTCAGCGTCGGCGTGGGCGAGAACGACGCGCTGGCCGGCTACCACGAGCGGCGCATCGGCTATTTCATCTATGCGGTGGCGACCAGCCTGGTGGTGCTGTTGCTGGGCGCCATCTCGATCCGCCTGCTCAACCGCCAGTACGGGATTTCGGCCGCGCTGCGCGAAAGCCAGATCCGCGCCGAGTCGGCCAACCGGCTGAAGTCGGAGTTCCTGGCGTCGATGTCCCACGAGCTGCGCACGCCGCTGAACGGCATCATGGGCTACGCCGAACTGCTGCGCGACAGCAACGTCGGCGAGAACCAGGAATTCGCCGGGATCATCCTCGAGAGCAGCCAACATCTGCTCGAACTGGTCAATTCGATCCTCGATCTGGCCAAGATCGAGGCCGGCCGGATGGAGCTGCGGCTGTGGCCGGAAGCCCTCCAGCCGCTGATCGAGCGCACCGTGCGCACCTATATTCCGCCGGCCGAGAGCAAGGGTCTGGCGCTGGTCGTCGTCATGGCGCCAGACCTGCCGACCGAATTCGTCTGCGACGGCACGCGGGTCGTGCAGGTGCTCAACAACCTGCTCAGCAACGCGATCAAGTTCACCGACAGCGGCGGCGTCACCGTGCGCGTCGGCGTAGCGGGCGGGCGCCTCGAAATCGCCGTTGCCGACACCGGCTGCGGCATCCCCGCCGAGGTGCTGCCCGACATCTTCGAGCGCTTCCGTCAGGTCGATGGCTTCCTGACGCGCGGCCACCAAGGCACCGGCCTCGGCCTCGCGCTGGTCAGCGAACTGGTGGCGCTGATGGGCGGCGAGGTAGAGGCCAGCTCCGAACCCGGCAAGGGCAGTGAGTTCGTCGTGCGCCTGCCCCTTGACGCCAAGGCCGCCGGCGGCGGCCCCGCCGCCTGACTAGCTGCCGCGCAGGCTGACGGCCTGCGAGCGTCCCGGCGCCGGCTTGCCCTTGCGGGCGCGCTTGCCGAGCCAGGCTTCCCAGTCCCGCGGACCGATGTTCAGTTCCACCGCCTTGCCGCCGCGGGTGCTGGCGAGCAGGGTGATCGCCTCGCGGGCCACGCACACCGCCGCCAGTTCCTCGCCGTCGTCGAGGGCCATCACGATGACCCCCTTGCCGCCACCGGACAGCTCCTTCATCTGCTCGAGGGGGAAGACCAGCAGCTTGCCGGCCGACGACAACGCCGCCAGATGGAGCCCGGCCGCCTCGTCGTAGAGCACCGGCGTCAGCAGCCGGCCAGCGGCGTCCAGCGACACGAACTGCTTGCCGGCGCGCTTGGTGGCGCTCATGTCGCCGAGGCGGCAGACGAAGCCGTAGCCGTCGCTGCTGGCCAGCAGCACCCGTTTGTCGGCGGGGCCGGCCAGCACGTGGGCGATCCGGCTGCCGGCCGGCAGCTCGACGAAGGAGGCCAGGGGCGCGCCGTTGCCGCGCCCGTCGGGCAAGGTCGACACGGCCACCGTGAGTGCCCGGCCGCCGTCGGTGATGGCGATCAGCGCATCGACGCTGCGGCATTCGAAGGCCGCGCCGAGGCGGTCGCCATCCTTGAAGGCCACGTTGGCGAGGTCGACGGCGTGGCCGTTGCGGCAGCGCACCCAGCCCTTTTCCGAGACGATGACGGTGACGGCTTCGTCCACCACCGTCTGGGTGACGCCGGCGCGGGCCGCTTCCTCGACCAGCGTGCGGCGCGCGTCGCCGAACTTGGCGGCGTCGGCGCGGATTTCCTTGATCACCAGCCGGCGCAGCTTGCCGTCGTCGGCGAGCAGGGCTTCGAGTTCGGATTTCTCGCCGCG
>SSSX01000022.1 GCA_015657735.1 Zoogloeaceae bacterium | reverse complement strand
TGCTACGACCGCGGCGGCATGAAGCCGACGGTGACCGACGCCGACCTGCTGCTGGGCTACCTCGACCCGAAGAACTACGCCGGCGGCTCGATTCCGCTCAACCCCCGGCGGGCCTCGGCGGCCATCGAGGACGCCGTGTGCGACGACCTCGACTGCTCGGTGATCGAGGCGGCGCTGCTGATCCGCGAGAAAGTCGACGACAACATGGCCAACGGCCTGTTCACCGAACTGCGCGCCCGCGGCTACGATCCCAAGGACTTCACGATGCTGGCCTACGGCGGCAACGGCCCGCTGCACTGCTGCGGCATCGCCCAGAACCTGGCCATCGACAAGATCCTGGCGCCGCCGCTCAGCTCGGTGTTCTCGGCGGTCGGCGCCGGCAACATGCACCAGCTGCACATCCACGAGCAGTCGCTGTACATGGTGCTGTACGACTCCAACACGCGGCACATCTTCGACGACTACACCCGCTTCAACCGCATCGTCGCCGAACTCAAGGAGCAGGGCACCCAGGATCTGCTGCGTCAGGGCATCGCCAAGGAAGACATCTGCCACAACCTCGAACTGGACATGCGCTACGGCAACCAGCTGGTGCAGACCACCGCGGTGATCCCCACGCACGAGCTGCACGGCCCGGGCGACGTGCTGGCGATGATCTCGCAGTTCTCCAACGACTACGGCAAGCGCTTCGGCGAAGGCTCGCAGGCGCCGGAGGCGGGCATCCGCATCAACACCATCCGGGTGGCCGCCTACGTGCGCCACGAGACGGTGCAGTTCGAGGACATCAAGCCGGTGCCCGAAGCCCGGCGCAAGAGCCCGCCGGCCCCCGCCAGCACCCGCAAGTGCTACTTCGTCGGCCACGAGGGTTCCTTCGAGACCCCGGTGTGGAGCCGCGCGGCGATCGAACCGGGGGTGCAGATCCCCGGCCCCGCGATCATCGCCTCCGAAGTGACCACCTTCCTGGTGAACCCGGGCTGGAACTTCGTTGCCGCCAAACAGGGTGCGTCCTGGTTCCTGCGCGCCTGAGCGCCGCGGAAACCCGATTCAACCCAACCAAACGACAGGATTGAAAATGAGCGAGATGAATACGCCGGTGACGGCAAAGACGCCCAGCCCCGAGGAAGTGGCGCTGATCAAGAAGTTCCTCAACGACACCACGCTGTTCCTCGGGCCCGACCCCGAGATCATGCAGAACCATGATCTGATGCCGAGGAGCGAGATCGAAGACGCGTGCATGCGCAAGGTGGGCGATGCGCACACCATCGCCAAGATCCGCGACCGCATCCAGGCCGGCTGCGACGAAGGCTACGAGATGGTCGAGCAGATGGGCGCGGCCCCCGGCGCCAAGTGGGGCGACGTGATCACCGGGGTGTATTCCGCCTCGGGCGATCTGGCCATCGCCAGTGCCGGCGGGGTGCTGATCTTCTCGGCGCTGGTGCACCACCCGATCAAGTTCATCATCAAGAACTGGGTGAACGACCCGACCGTGGGCGTCAAGGAAGGCGACGGCTTCATCCACAACGATTCGCGCTACGGCAACGTGCACAACACCGACCAGTCGATGATCCTGCCGATCTTTCACGACGGCAAGCTGGTGTGCTGGGTGGCGTCGACGGTGCATGAGGGCGAGAACGGCGCCATCGAGCCGGGCGGCATGCCGTCGATGGCCGAAAGCCCTTGCGACGAAGGCCTCAAGATGTGCCCGTTCAAGGTGGTCGAGAACTACCAGATCAAGCGCGACATCCTGACCTTCCTGCAGAACTCGGTGCGC
>SSSX01000898.1 GCA_015657735.1 Zoogloeaceae bacterium | reverse complement strand
CGGGGGTTACAGGTTCGATTCCTGTCGGGCAGGCTCAAACAATTCGGTTAAGGGTTGGCGACGCAAGTCGATGACCCACAGTGGCGGCATTAGCTCAGTTGGTAGAGCACTGGATTGTGATTCCAGGTGTCACCGGTTCGAACCCGGTATGTCGCCCCAAAGCTTTGACGAGAACCCTCTGAGAAATCAGGGGGTTTTTCGTTTTCGGCGTTCCTGATCCTATCGTGACCCTGCATTGGTTAATGATGTCTCGGGTGACGGACGGGTGGCCGACCGCCAGACCGAAGGTTAACGCGCACGGTTCACCGTCCACAACCGTTGCCTTCTTCCAACACCTACCAAGCTGCTCCAGATTCCCTAGGCTGCCCTGCCGATGGTTCGAGGTAGGTGAGGCTGAAGCGGCCGTGCACTACTGTGGGAGCAGCTGGAGCACCTTGGAGGGTCACCTGCTGGCGGTGGTGCCGCCAAGCCCCCATTTGAGAATGCGGAATGCCGAGATGCCGGCGTTTGCCTCAATGCTGAATTGCTCCCCGGCCTCTTCCCGCTGCGCCACGCCCTGTAGCGCGGCAACGACGCCGGCCAACTGCTGGTGATACTCGTCCGCATTGAATGAAAATTCGGCGTAGGTCATGGGCTCCGGTTGGAGAGCGCCATCGGCCAAGGCGTAGGGTTCAGGGATTTTCCAATGCACGTGAGTGGCGTCGTGGATCACCGTAACACCGTCGAACACACCTGCGCAGTCCGGAACACCACATCCGCAGGTGGCGACGAAGAATTCTCCGTCGTCGTGCGACTCAACGAACGCGCCGGGGTCGATGGAGAGCCCCGCAAAGCCGGGATGGGGCTCTCCGTCGATCCGCAGATCAAAGGAGATTTCGGGGTGATGATGGCCCCCGGATGTAGCGGGAGCTGTTTCAATCAACGTGATGGAAAGCGTGTTCATGTGTTCCCCGGCTCTTGATCTGCGGATAGTGGTCAGGCGGCCCGCGTCGGCATGGCCACAACGTCGGCGCCGGCCTTCAACTTGTCGAGGTAGTCCGCCCATCGCCCCATCATCGCCCGCCGTTCCTTGATGAACTTCGTCCGGTTGTAGGCGGTGCCCAGGGCATCCGGCACGGCGTGGGCAAGCTGGTGTTCGATCACGTCCCGATCCACGCCCAACTCTTCGTGCAGGATCGTCCGGGCCATCGCCCGGAAGCCGTGCCCGGTCATTTCGGTTTTTGTGTCGTAGCCCATGCGGCGCAGGGCCGCATTCACGGCGGCGTTGCTCATGGGCTTCTTCGTATCGCGGCCGGCGAACACATGTGCGCCTCGCCCGCTGAGCGGTTGCAACTCGCGCAGGATCGTCACCGCCTGGGGCGCCAGGGGTACAAGGTGCGGCGTGGTGATGCCCTTGCGCGTCCAGCCCTTCATCCGGCTGGCGGGGATGTTCCACTCGCCTTTTTCAAGGTCGATTTCCGACCATGCGGCTTGCCGCAGCTCGCCAGGCCGGACGAACACCAGCGCCGACAGCTTCAAAGCCGACTGCACGATCAGCGTGCCCCGGAAGGCGTCGACCGCGCGGAGCAGGGCGCCCACCTCGGCCGGGTCGGTCAGGGCGGCCATGTGCTTTTCCCTGGTCGGGGGCAGGGCGCCGCGTAGATCGCCCGTAGGATCGCGTTCAGCGCGTCCGGTGGCGACAGCGTAGCGGAACACCTGTCCGCAGCTTTGAAGGGCGCGGTGGGCCGTTTCCAGCCTTCCACGGGCCTCGATCCGGCGGATGGTGGTCAGCACCTCGGGGGCGTTCAGGTTGGCGATGGGCTTGCCGCCGATCCACGGGAACACGTCCCGTTCGAAGCGCTTGATGATCTTGTCGGCGTGGTCGGGCGTCCAGGTGGGCAGCATCTTGCTGTACCACTCGCGGGCGACAGCCTCGAAGCTGTTGGCGACGGCATCGGCGCGGGCGCTCTTGTTGGCCTTGCGGTGCTCGCCTGGATCTATGCCGTTGGCGATCTGTTTCCGGGCTGCGTCCCGGCGGTCGCGTGCGTCTCGCAGGGACACGTCAGGATAGACGCCCATCGAGAGCGTTTTGCGTTTGCCGTCGAATCGGTAGTCGAAGCGCCACCACTTGCCGCCGTTGGGATGGATCAACAGATACAGGCCGTCGCCGTCGGTCATCTTGACGGGCTTCTCGGTGGGTTTGGCGGACTTGATCGAGGTGTCGGTAATCGGCATGACGGTAACCCGTTGGCGGTATGTGCTTGTTACCGTCCAAGTTACCGCTAACAGTTACCGGCTTGCAATGGCCTTGTTCGGACCGCTACAGACGTAAAAAAGGCCGAGAGCCCTGATTTCGCTAGGTTTCTCGGCCTTCTCCGGAACATACCGGACTCGATTCTGGTGGTGGAACACGGAACCGAACCCGCGTCCGTCATCTGAACAGGAGTCCGTCCGCAAGTCTCCAGTCCCGATTTTGGATCATTTGGCCGTTTTGACGGACATTCGCCAGATCAGGAGGACAACCAGAGGCGATGCGTTCGACGTGGGCAACTGGTAGCCATTCGCCATCCGCGCCCTCGTACAGGATGGCAACAATCGCAGGCAATGCACTTGCATTGACAAGGCAAGGCGGTTGCATTACCATGCGAGTCATCTACCCCTTTTTGACCGGAGAGCGCCATGGCTGCCACCCTCGAAGTCGAATCCACGCTGACCGACCGCTATCAGACCACGGTACCGGAAACCGTACGCCGCGCCCTCCATCTGGGCAAGCGCGACAAGATCCACTACACCATTCGCCCTGGCGGCGAGGTCGTGCTGTCGCGCGCCGAGCCCACTGAGGAATACGACCCGGTGCTTGGCCAGTTCCTCGGCTTCCTGGCCCGCGACATCGCCAGCCATCCAGAGCGCCTGCAGGCCATTGATGCCGGCTTCGTGCAGCGCCTCCAGTCGCTGACCGGTGGCATCGAAGTCGATCTTGACGCCGCCCTGTCGGCAGACGATGAATGAGCGCGGGCAAGCCCGCTCCTCTGGTCATTCACGGCTGGACGATTTTTGCTCACCCGCTGTTCCTGGCTCAGCTTGAAGCGCTGGCTCAGCAGATCGAGTCCCTCAAGAAAAAGGACCCGGTCGGGTACGTGAAGAAAAACGCCAGCAAGCGACTGGCGGCGATCACCAAGCTGGCGTTCGACGTCATCCCCCAAGACCCGACACGACCAGAGTACCGGCAAGGCAACACCCTCGGTGAAGATCACAAGCACTGGTTCCGCGCCAAGTTTTTCCAGCAGTACCGGTTGTTCTTCCGCTACCACGCCCCCAGCAAGGTGATCGTGTTCGCGTGGGTCAATGACGAGGACACCAAACGCGCCTACGAGAGCAGCGATGACGCCTATCGGGTGTTCCGCAAGATGCTCGAAAGCGGCCATCCGCCCGACGACTGGAACCGGTTGCTGGCTGAGGCACGCTCCGAAGGGCAGCGACTACAGCAATTCGCTGCGGGCATTGCGCCGTAAGGCTTGGCTTCTGCGGCGAACAGCGTTGTCATGGGGTCATCTGTCTTGGAGAAGAAAAAGATGCACTACCCCGTGATGACCGAAAGGCACCTCGCCGACCGCTGGCAGGTCAGTCTCAAGACACTGCGACGCTGGCGGCTCGATGGCGAAGGGCCGGTCTGGCATAAGCTGTTCCGCCACGTTCGTTACCACGAAGCCGACATCCTCGAATTCGAGCGCCGCAGTGCGCAGCACCTGATGACCCTGCTCGGCATCAACCGGGAGTTCAAGCCTGCCGATGTGGAGTCCGGGGACGAACTCGATGCCGATAGGAGCCACTACCTCACGGCCAAGGAAATCGCCGAGGTGGCATCGCTGCCGATCCATCTATTCCGGGATCAGGCCGAACGCAACCGCAAATGCGTGCCGCATCTGATGCTGGTCGGAAATCTGCGATTTTCACTGTCGGCGATCCTGGAATGGGAGATGGCCAACAGCGTGGTGGGCAGCGCCGCTGCGCCGGTCGTCGAGGACGCCGAAGTCTCGGCAGAGCCGCCAGTACCGGCCAAGCGCTGGCATGAACTCGTCAGGGAGCAGGACAGAGAACGGTTCAATTCCACACCGTAGCCTGAACAGATGTCCCAGCTTTTGGCCGAAAGTCCACCGTTTCGGCCATTTGTCCCTGAGGGTGGAACACGGAACCGAACCCGCGTCCGCTTTCAGAACCAGATAGTAACGCACGGGTCTTTTGGGCGTGGATTCGACGATTTGGCCAGGACCCGTTAACCCTCAAGGGGGAGCACCCCAGGGGCAAGGCCCTCGACGTACATCAGACGCCTTAGTTCGCTGGCGCGTTCGGCTGGAACAGTCAACGTGAGCATTCCACCAGCGACAGTCTCCCACCCGCCTCCAAGGGAGTGCAGGTGCTGAGCCAGTTGGTGTTCATTGCTGAAACCGCCCGAAGTCAGAAAGCGGAAATGGGCATATGGGCGAGGCATGGATATCGAGGTCAGTCGCAGCGTGCCGTCTACGCCCTTGTCGGCGTTGAACTCGTCGCCCCAGTACAGCCTGAGTCCGGAAAACGGTCCCAACTGTCGTTCGGCCAGGCGATAACGATTTCCACCGAGCGGTACAACGCCAACCTCTTCTTGGTCCCATTCTTTGCAGCGCACGAGATCGAGTTGCCCTTCGTCATTCCAGAAGGGACCGCCAGAATCATCATCACCCGGAAACACCAGCACAACATCCACCGCGTCTTCGAGCAGCAGATAGAAGCCGCTGGGGAATGAATGTGGTTCAGTGGGCATGGCGTCCATTTGATTCAATCTTCATCACAAGACACCGCGACCGGTCTCAGACTTCAGGAGCGCCGCAAGCTGGGAGCCCGACTTCAACTTCTCAATGAATGTGCAGCCTGCGTTGTTGGGCTGCCAGTACGGGCAGGCGAGAAAGTAAGCATCCAGGAGTCCCGTCGCGTTCTGTTTTCGTCGCAACACCATGTTTTCGCCATGAACGGGACACGTTGCCAGCTCGACCCCACGGTGGCCTGAGTTCAGATCCGACTTGAGGTCATTGAGGCGGGTATCGATGATCTTTTCCGTGCCCTTGTCAGTGAGGATGATGCCGAACTCCTCGGCCGTCATCGAAAACTCCGGTGCGGTGGTATCCGTCATCAACCCGTAGTCGTTTCTCTGCAGTTTCTCGGTATGCGTGCAAGCCCGACGATCCCCCTGCACCACGTACCATCCAGTGCAGCCCCAGTAGAAATCCTTGGGCTCTGCCACGGAGATGTCACGCTTCCACTGCAATTTCATGGGCCGACCACAAACGCGACATTGCTTACCCAGGGTATCTGCGAACGCGTTGTACTGCAGTACGTGCGTCGTCTCCAGGTCGATCTCGACCTTGTCGATGGCACTCTCAGTCTCGAAGATCTTTTCGGCGGCACGCACCTCCTTGCCCAGATTGAGTTCAGAGAGAAGTTGGTCGCGCTCGGCCCGCAGGTCTTCCCACCTCTTGCGAGCGCGGTCACTGAGACTGCCGCTCGACATGCGCTGGTTCCGCAGATGCATGATCTCGTCGTTGACCGAACGTAGGCGGTCCTTCTTGCGCGTTATTTCATCGACGACCTCGGCGCCGGTGGCGCCGCCCTGGCGCTTGTAGGCTTCGTAGCCTCGCTTGATCCCTGAAATCACTTGAACGGTGGTGTCGACGAGCACTCCGAGCAATGTCCCGAGGCCATTGGCAAGGCGGTCAAAGAAGCTCATAACGCTTCCCCTGAGAGCAGCCGGGTTTGCTGAGCCAGGCGCATCGATAGCATTCGGTTGGTATCGGCACGATACGAGGTGAGGATCGCCTCCTGATTCCAGTACCGGTCGAACAAGAGACCTCCGGCAAATGCCGCTGGTATGGCCAGCAATCCACCGCCAACGGCATAGACCGCTGCTCCAGCCAAATTCGCGGCGGCAATACGCTGCCCTCGTCGGGCGATTGCAAGTTTGAATTTGTCGAGTGATTGCTGCCCGACAGAAACCTTGTATCCCTCCCAGGTCGCGATAGCAACCAGGGGGAAGAGAGGACTGAAGTAGTCGAGGAAGCGCTCGGTCACCGAGTCATCCATGACATCGAGAGCCGACGAGACTTGATCGTGCAAGTCGCTCTCAGTGATTCCGCTATCCAACACAAGGCCGGAGTGGGCGACCTCATGGGTGGCCAGGATTTCAATGTCAGGGTAGCGATGCAGCGCCTCTTGAATGTAGCCGGCGCTGTCCGTGGCCTTTAGCTGCAAATAGTCTGCGGTGGCCCCATCAGGGCCAACGATCTGCATATCCCAGCCTGGTTGATTCAGAGAGTCTGCCAATACGGCGTGATAACCATCCGGAAGAAGAACGGGCCCCACCTGTTCACCAGCGTTCAGGCGATCTGCGACGAGATACTCGAAGTACTTGCCCTTGGCGGTGTTGACCGCCCCTTGCAACTCCTCGCCACTCAGCCCAAATAAATGGTCATCAGACAGTGACGGATTCGTGACACGAATCGCCTCAACGAGACGAGGATCAAGATTGTCGATGCCATGATCAAGAAATACTTCTGCAGAAGCAGCCGCCAGTGTCAGGTCAAAGAGCGACTCCCGATTCGCCTTTAGATACCGCTGGAAAGCGTCGTAGAACCGCTCGCCCGCAGGCCGTCCACCGACGCCGCCGTAGTGGCTACTCAGCTGACCAAGCCTGGTAGACGTTATGCCGTTCATGATCATTTAACCGCGTTGCGAATCGCGGACAACTCCGATTTGGCGCGCTGCAAATCGGCGACCCAACCCGATGCGGAAATACCTTCCGGTTCGAGCCCTAGTCCTTCTTCGATTCTTGAAACGCGTTTTTCGAGTCGCTGAATAAAGGTATCCATGCCTCCCAGCACCTCCTCAACCATCAGGAGATGTTGCTCAATCTGCGAGCGCAACTGGCTCATCGTGAGTTCTTCAAACATATTCTTTGCCTCCCTTCACAGTATCTTGTGGCTGAACCTCAGTCGGCATGCCGCCGAAGCCACACAGGTATGTCGTCGACCTGCGCGCGCTTGGCCTTGCCTTCTGACTCTGTATCGTCAGGGAGATCTTTCCAAACCGTCAGGAAATGTGCGCCCGGCGACCCGTTCTCGACCAGAACGTAACCCGACCGCAGCTCCTTCCGCCCCCAGGTTGTCTGCCAGCGTGCAGAGAACGACCACAGCTCACAGTCTTCAGCGTGACCTTTGAGGAACTCCTTCCACGCAGCGTGGAGGTGACCAAAGGGCAGTTCAGGTGCCGCCTGGAGAGGATCAGTCACGATCTCACGCATCTCGACCTCCTGCACCGTCAGACGCTCCAGCAGGTGCTGACGCTCGACGGCGAACTCCCGTTCCTCCTCAACTTTGGCACCATCCTTTTTGTTGAACATTTCCTGGACCTTCATGTAGACCGCGACGGGCCAGACCGTGATAACCAGGATGGCAGCCAGAACCGGCGCGACGATGTTGTTGAGGATGCGGTAGGAAAGCTTCTTGCGATCCGGGTTGACCGCCTCGAGCAGTTCACGAAGGGATTCGGAATCCTTCTCTTTCGTCAGCCGATGGGCACCGTACACAACGCCGAGGACCGCGATGCCGATGCCCAGGTACCAGTAGAGGTAAATCATGCCGCGCCCCCGTCGCCTTTACCGGCTCGCGGGAAAACCGTCATGGCGCCAACTTCATAGCCTTCAGGGGCGCCATCGGACTCGGCGACCCCGTTGTGCTGCACGCGAGTGGCAACGACGACCCCTCTCTCCACATCCAAGAACAGGTCGCGCTCGAAGGTGCTGCCGTACCCCATGTGCACGTACTCGAGCTGCTTGCCCTGTGGAAGCCGGATCGTTCCGGAATACCAGTGGGCAAACACCCGGTCCGGATACCCGGGGAAGATCGTTTCCAGCGACGCTTGGGTTCCGTCTTCTAGCGTTCCGTTCAGACAGATCAGGTAGAGCCGATCGTCAACGATCTCCCAACTGCCGACGTAGCCACGCCAAAGCGCCGTGCAGTTCGACTCGAAGCGTGGGTTGGTGCCCCCCATAGCGAAGTAGTCGCTGAGGGGGTTCGTGCACATGGCTACGTCCTCGCTCTGGTAGCGCAGCTTTTCAGCAATCTGTGCAGTCACGTTGCCTCTCTCGAATCTGATATTTTTTCAAAATACGGTCCAGGAATACGGAATGCCGTTCTCACAAAGAGACTTCAAAATCCAACCAATCGCGGCCAGACCAATTAAACCCATCGGCCAACGGCAAATTCATCGCCCCCCTTGGACGCATTGCAAAGACCCTCTTGTCACTCAAGGTCTTGAGTGACCAAGTGGTCTCGCAGGTTCGACATCGGCAATAAAACTCCCGGTTCGGGCTCGCACTGAATTGAGCATCATGACTGCAGAGACGCGACAGAGCCGTCAACTGATCTACAGCAGTCAACACCTGATTTTCAATTTGCTTGCTTGCAGACTCCTGCAGTTTTAACTTGATCTCGGACGCCTGCATGGAGTCCAGTGGCGCGATAAGTCGAACGTGTGTCGAAGATAAGCTCTCAAAATTATTGGGCCATCCGTCAGTTATCTGCTTTACAGGTGTCGGCAAGGGGCCAAGTTTTTTGCCGTAACCTTCGATCAACCGTGAAAGCATCCACTCATCAATCAATCTCCCCATCTTTTCGACAACGTAAAGGTCTAAAGGAGATATAGCCAAACGCTGCCGAGAAGAAATACTGTCTGAGCATCCTGGCCAGCAAACGACGTGACTTGAATTTAGGTTTTCACCTTCTTCGACATTTTTTCCAAACCAAGCGATAGGAATCAACCGAAGAGCTTCACCGTGCGAGTTGAGAATTAGCCAATCTTGCCCATCCTGTCTCACTGAAAAAATCATTTCAGCCCAACCGAACTCCAAGCGATCACCCTGTCCACCTTGCAGTCCATATCTTTCCAAGGCTCGTCGGAGAACCAGACCAACGTAATCTCTGTAGGCAAGGTGCAACTGCTGATGCTTCGCCAGTCGCTCTTCTGGCCTCATTTGCCGTTCCTCTCGTTCGTCTTTCAAACTTTCCCAAATGGGAGGCAAATGCCTGTAGTGAGGATCATGATTCAGAATGTTGGTGCGATGAACCTGGGCGGGTACTACAGACGCTGCGGGGACCAGTGCATAAAGACCACGTTGCTTCAATCCTCTAATTGCACGCAACTGAGCCTCAATCTCCGCTAGAGCACGCTTCCCGGATTCCAATTGCATCCCGGTCTTGTCGTCAAGATATGACTCCCCCCAAAGGCGGCAAATATCTTGGCGAAGTCGAAAGTGCGTCTGCTCAGAGTCTTGAAACTCCAAAGCTCGCGCTAGCCGTGCATTAACACCACGGATGCGAGCTAGTCTCCTGGCAAGATGTCGATCCAGCCGATCCAGCAATCGCTTGTAGAGTCTGTTCTCATAGATGGCATAGTCATCCTCGCTGAAACGCGCTAGAACCTTGCGAGGTTGCACACCGCTGAGCGTGCGCTGCTGCCAGCAATCCGAGTGCGACGCCAAATGACTTAACGCCGACGTTGCCAGACGTCGAGCTCGCGCTACCGGTGCGACTAGATCGTCGTACCGAAGGTCTCTGCGCGGCCGATCAGATATCGAGTGCAAATGACCATCTCTGAGTACCGTGGCCAAATTCCGTTCGAGTTCCTCAAGGGCACACTGCGCGGCCATCTCAGCGGGCAGCATCGGTGAAACATTTGCACCATGTGCGTAGGCGAGTTTTCCAGCAATCGAAATAATCGCCTCGCCGGAAAGATCCGCGTCCGCCTGATCTTCATCCGTCTGATCGCAGGAGAGAACCTGGTGTTCAGCGTCCTGAATCCGGATGACGCCAGAGCCGTCATCCGACAGCAGATCACCTGGCTGCAAGTGGCTGTGTCTATTGACTACAAGTGGTTCAAGCAAGCAATACCTACCCGGCAGGAACACGTTGGGTATGTCACTTAGTTTCCCACCGGTAAGGCGGTCCAGAAATCTCATGCGCCACGTTCCTTACGGCGACGATCTTCAGCCAACAGGGCCATCGAACGGCGAGGCTCCGACTTCCAACCCTTCCACACGGTAGCAAGCGCTTGTTCGATGGCGGTTAAATCATCGATCGTTGCATCGTATCTGCCAGTGACCTTACCGCGCCGAAATACTCTGCTGGCAAGCAAATGGTCGAGCGCGTCCTCTTTACGGCCACCCGCAGCCATGTAAACGGGAACAAATCTCATGGCCTGACGCTCGAGTCGATTGCCCCATCCCAAGTCAAAACGTTCCTGCAAAATGTTTGTCAGCGGGCCCGTTGTCAACTCTGCCAACAACTCTCCAACCTCGTCGGCGTTCTGGGTCGCAGCGGCATTGAAGCGCTCCATCAATGATGCATAGCTAAAGCTGGCCTTCGGCTTTGGCTCAATCTTGAATCCTGCTTCGTGGCGGGGAAGCGTCATGACATGAGCACGATCGTAGGTTTTGTCAGCAAACTCGTTCGTGGTCTCATCGTGGTTAGCGGTGCCTACAAACCAGACGTTATGGGGAACTCGAATCCTTCGCCCCTCAACAAGCAGCGCTGGTGCATTTGGCAACTGGCTCTCCGACAAGCTGATCAATCGATCTCTTGGATCATTCTTTTCGAGAGCCGAGAGGAATTCAGCAAAATACTGCTCCGGGCGGGAGAGATTCATCTCGTCAAGCAAGATGATGTTGCACCGGTCCTTGTAGGCGGCTGTTTGCGCACGGTAGAGACCTTGCAGGCAGTCGCGCTCATAGAAGCGTTTCTCGAAGGCGTTGTAATGCCCCAGTAGATCATCACGATCTCGCCAACCAGCCTGGACGGCAATGTCAGTGCATTGCCCTCCAACAGCCTTTGCGAATGCCTTCGCCAAGCTCGTTTTTCCTGTGCCGCTGATACCCTGAAAGATGTGAAGCTGGCTCATGGCGAGCCCGGCAATCAGCAGCTGAATATCTTCGAGACGGAAATGAAGTGTTGCACCTTCCTCCGCTTGAGCGATCCTGTGCTGCAATTCAACCGAGAATTTTTTCAGATCAGGAACATCCTGCTCCGGCAGGCTCAGCTCCTTGGCTTTGCGATCCTTGATCCAGTCTGCATTGGATGCCGAATCCATCCATGCCATCTGAGGGAACGGCTTTTCGGACTGCTGAGACTGGGTGAGGTCATCCACCGTTTTACCCAGGTCATTCAGCCTTGCACTCAAAATCTGATTGTTCTTTTCGAGGGCACGCTTCTCTTTTTCAAGGTTCTCTTTGTCGCTGACACCGAGACGCAGGCGATGAAGCTGGGCTTTGGCATCAGCCAAGTCCACATGAACTTCATCGAGTTGAGTCTTTTGCTCATCACGAAGTTTTCGCAGTGCCTCATTCTCAGATTTCAGCTGATCATCTTGACTATTTGCAATATGATTTTCCAACTGAGTGACTCGACGCTTGTGAGCAGCCAACTCGTCAAGAATCTCGCGTGCAGAACGTCCCGCCAATGCTTCTGAGAACTCTCGGTATTGTTCTAGTTTTTGTTCAGTCAAGGTCCAATCACGGTACACCTTTTCGAGGCGAGACTCAGCTCGTTGTCGGGCCTCCGTCAATCTCGCAATTTCCTGGCTTGCCTCGCGAAGTGCATCTTCACGGATCTGTGTCCGTTCGCGCTCCAGCTCTTTCCACTCCGCATCTTGCCGTCGTTGTTGCTGCTGAAGACTTCTCTCCTTATTTGCAATATCCGCTTCTCGACCCATCAGTTCGGAGGCGCGCGCAGACTCATCGTCACGTGCTTTTTGCTCTGCTTGAAGGATGCCAAGTTGAATTTCTGTCTTCTTAGACTCTAGCTCCACGATCTCTTTTTTTAGGTCACTGAGTGCTGCGACGTTTTGGGCGGCAAAACCGGATCGCGCATCCAACTCCCGCTTTTCAAGTTCCCGCTCCTTGTCAGCCAGATTTGATTCAGACTTTTTTATCTCGGCTTGTCTTTGCTTCAACTCATCGTCGAGCTTGTGGATTTCTTCGGTTCTCTTTTTGTTCTCATCACTTCGGCGAGAGAATGCTTCCTCCTTGCGAACCAGGTCTTCCGTGCGCTTCTGTGCATCCTCATACAACTCACGAACTCTCTTTGCGACATCAGAGACATCCGCCAACAGCTTCTCGAGCTCAACCTTTTTCTCAGGTTCGGCTTTCTCCAATTCGCTGACCTGATCTTTGTCCAGGTCGGGGAGCGCCACGACGGAAGCATCGCTTTGCACCAGTGATGCAAGGGAGCCAATGCCAGCAGTTGCTTTCTGCCATGCCGAAGCGACTGCACTTTGTGCAGCATTCGTGTTTTGCGCCACTGGGGCTTTGTTCCCCTTATTGTGTTTTGCCATATCAATACCAGCCCTTAAAAATTTGAACCCATTCGATAACGAAATCAGCGTATTCCATTGCTTCGTCTTTGTTTATCTTGTCGCCGCCCGCGTGACCAGCCTTCCGATTTCTCGCGTCAGCCATGTCCAATATTCGATCTAAGGCAAGAACTTGGGGTGCAATATCCTTGAGAGGATGAGTGGCGTGCTCAATCGTGGAAAGCAGCGCGGCAAACATCAACGCCTTTAATGAACTATTCCCTCGAACAAGCGCATTCCGAATCTCTCTCAAATTCTGCGAAGCCAGTCGCCTAACTGTGTCATCGGTGAGTTGGGCCGCTGGGAGTGTTCGCAGAATTTCCGAAGCTAGGTCCTTCGTCCAATTCTTGTCCTGGCTCCGATCGGGCAATCTACGGACGTCCACTGGAAATCTCTTCAACAACCATTGAAAAACACTCTCGGCGAGGTTGTGAGTTTCAATCAATAAACTGGTCAAATCTTCCTGCCAAGTTTTATCTTGGGAGGCCAACAGTGCGTTCCTGCGCAGCACACTGGTCAAGTACCCTGAAATAGCAGGCACTTTCCCGGACCAGCTGTAATCTGCCAGCACAGTCAAGTCGATCTGGTTCTCAAGAGACCGCAGCCACTCCTCTGCCGACAATTCATTCGATCGCGTCTCACCCACTGAGTCAGCGATGTAGCGTGCCAGACCCTCGTTACGAGGCAGGACTTCCTGCAATGGCTTGCGCAACCATGATGCCGCCTGCTGAAGACCGAAAGGGTCGGCAACCAGCCAGGGTTGTGGCCCAGCCTCATCTGGAAAGATCCAAGTCCACAACCACATCGGCTGCGCCGAATCTTCGACAAAGCTCAGGCTCTCAATGCGGACACGTGTCGGAAGTTCATCATCACGCTGCTTGGCGTGGTCGTGATCCGTCCGATAGCGCTCGAACGCATCAAAGAGCGCACCCATGTCCATTGCACCTTCCCGGAAATGATTTAGGCGAAACGGTCGATCTTCCTTTCCGGAATCCAGATCACGCAGGAATATCGGATAACCACGTTCATCGATTCGCCTCGCTTCAATTTCAGGAAGTTCTTCAGTGAATCTCGGTAACCAGTTGCCAGAGATCGCGTCCTGATACGCGTATCCCATTCGGACTTCCTCGCTGGCGTCCTGAGTCTCTTCGAGAACACGCTCACCTTGAGCAGTAACGGCACCCAAGGTAGTCATCCAGCCGTTGGGGATCAGCTGTGTGGCAATGATGAACACCACGAGCTCCCGGTCCAGCCCCAGCAGTGCCGCCATTTCCGAGCTGTCCTGGCATCGAGCTGCTGCAAGTCCAAGGATCGCCTGCTGGAACAGATTCAGCTTCAGTACACGCTTTGTTGGATAGAGAACCTTCCAAACTCGAACAGGCCACAGAAACGGACGCCCACCAGGGGGACGACGCACATCAAAGCGGAGATAGCGATCAGCGATCATTTGCCATCTCCTCCCTGCAAAGCTTTAGGAAAGCATTCAGAGCTGGGACGGCTTCCTCGGACTCAGGACATTCAGCCATGCCTTTGTCACCAACGGCAACAAGGAGCTTTCTCTGGCGGCTCATCGCCACATTTAAGCGGTTTGCCAGGCGCAAGTGGCCGTACTTACCATTTAGCAATCGTTCACGCTCACTCCCGTCCTTTTGATCGGAAACGGCTGAGTCGTTAGCTCGCACGATCGACAGGAAGACGAGATCAAACTCTTTGCCTTGGAAAGCGTCGACCGTGCCAACGCGCAGGCGCTCATCACCTGACTCAGTCTGGCGGTAGGATCTTGCGATCCGGATTTCACCGTCCTCCTCCTCGGCAAGGCCTTGGTCGACGAAAGCGTCAAGAATTAGGTCACATTGAGCGCGGTAAAAACTAATGACGCCAATACTCAATGTCGGCCCACAAGATTCTGTTATCCGCTTGACTTCTTTTGCAATAGCAATTGCCTCAGATCGTCTTTCATAGCCGGGTTTTAGAAATTTTTCTTTCCCGTCCTGCAGAGGCACATCCAACCAAGCAGCACATTTGCCTTGGTAGCCAGGAATCGTGTGGGCGAAATCCTGTGCGGGTCGCCCTGAGTGCAAAACGTCCAATCCCACAGATTCATAAAACTGCTTGCTGATGAAGTCACCCAGAGTCGGATGCATTCTGTACTGCGTATCGAGCATCACGACGCGCTTGATGTTGTCAACTTTCTCCTGCTCCCTAAGCTGCTTCACCAGCCGCTCAAAAAGACTCTGCTCATACGCCTTTGCTTGAGCCTCAGTCAGGCTTTGCCTGGAAATGAGTTCATCTTCCAACTCTCGCTGAACAAGGTGAGGAAGCTGTCGATGGTCGCCAACTAGGATGATGCGACGCCGCGCCATCGCCATGGGAACGAAGAGATCGAGAGGGTTTGCTCTCGCCGCTTCGTCAATGACAACCGTGTCGAACTCAATTCCTTCTGATGCATCTAGATCGCTCAACTCCTTCAAACTGCTCATCGCTTTACCAGCTGACTGTTGGCATGTCGCACCGACAATGCTGGCGTACTCGCGGACCGCTCTCGCTGCCTCATTGGGGGACTGGGCAAGCGCCGCGTGGTACGAGGCCACTACCGCAGAGATGCCACGGCGTGATTGGCGCAACGGCGCGGCGATTGCGCACTCGATATCGGCCAAGAGACCAAGTGCTTCTCCACTCAACGCCTGCTTCAGCTGCGGGGGCCTGTAGTCGGGGCTCAGTCGATCCAGCATGGCCCGCTTAAAGGCAGCCAACTCAGATAGGTCTGCCTCTGTAGCGTCGGCAACCGTTGAAAGTCGCTGGAGCAACATCCACTCGGACTCTTCGAGTTTGACTCCGCCACGTCGCAGAGTGCGCTCAAGCTGATGAGCTCTGTCCGGGCCGTCATCGGAGAAGCCGATGTGGCTGGTGCGCAGAGCCCGGAGCAATCGCACAAGCCCAGCGGGCTCGTTGGCCTGACGCTGGGTTTCAACTCTTTTCTGCTGAGCAAGGAACTCATCCCACCGGTCTTTAATATTGGCCGGGAGACGAACATCCAGAGCGAACAACTGGTGCAACAAAAGATCAATTTGCTCGAACTGTGTTTGGCGTTCCTGTGCCGACAAACTTGCGAGTCTCAATGCTGTGACCCGCCGATCAAGCTCTTTCAAGGGCTGAGTCAGGGGCTCGTTCAGCTGAATCGCATCGAGTCGGACGGCGATTTCCTTTCGTTTGCGTTCACACCAAACACCAACGGGGTCGACGCCGCCTTCGTCACGACGCCCTCGACCGCCAATGCGAACAGCAGGCAAGCCAAAGACTTCAGCACGATTAAGGGCGTTATCGACGGCGTCGTGCTGGTAACTACTGATCAGCACTTGGTGCTGCAGCGAGTTCTCACCTAGTGTTTCGGCAAGGCGACGCTGCAAAGCAGCAATTACCTGGGTCTTTCCCGTTCCTGGTGGACCAACGATAAGCGCGATATCAGGTGTGTTTATCGCCTTCTCCAATGCCTCAATCTGGCGCTTTGTTGGAGCACCCTTAAAGCAAGCTTTGGCGTAGGCGGATAAGCCATCGAGTTGACGCCGTCGGGCGCTTGGCGGTGCAACCCCTTCCAGCAGGTAGCTCAATTGCGGCAATCGGCGCCCATCATTGATGGATTGCCTTGCACGCGCACGACGGGTCTGTACAGCTTCGTCACCTGATAGAGAGTAGTAGATGAAGCCCTTGGCTGGTGGCCGTTCCGAGCGCCGGTCCTGGCTTGGAATCAAGACAACGCCGTCTTTCTCAAACCGCAATACCCCTCGAACTGGGCGACGCCGTGCCCGGTCGACTTTCTCCGGTGTGTCTTCAACTTCGGAATCAAGATCGAGTTCTTTATCCCCAAGTTCTACTTGTGTTGTGGCTGATAAACCCAAGGTTTTCCATCGCTTTCGGAAATCCTTCAGGTGGTCAACATCAACCTTCAGAAACCATGCCCAGAGCTCACCCTCGATGAGATCCGCGTTCTTGAACCGAAGAGAGCCAAGTTCTCTCGCGCAATCTCTCGCCTGTTCCCATTCAAGCGCGCCGTATTCCTGCCATAGGCGCAGGTAGCTTCCGTTGTCGCGAAGTGCAGCATCCAGGAGTGCGCGTTGCTCTGTACTCTGGAGCCGAACGGCGACACTGGCGTCTTGGAAAGAGATCTTGCCTACGGCCATCGCCACGCGTGCATTAGTGCCCTTGAGACGTGTGACGCTCATGAGTCTCAGCACGCCCGCATCTCGTTTGACGGTCCCTCGCCACCCCGCTCCAAACAGAACGAAACCTTCATCGGAAGCGTTGTCGAAGCGACCAAGAAAGACACGCTCCATTTCGGCGGTCGCCGCGTCATCAGCAGAGATGAATTGATCTGTCAACCAATCCACGGCCGCCTGTACGTCCGGTGCGGAAATCTCACCCCTGCTGGCCAATTGCTCCGCAATGGCCTCATCAACAGAAATCGCCATATCCAACTGGATCTGCTCGACCAAATCCAGCGATTGAAGGTGGAGAACCTTTTCGTGTCGATTTCTTAAGACCCATAATATCAAGCCACGCTGCACCCGTATCGCAGTTCGATCTTGGCTTCCGACTACTTTGCCGACGCAGACGAAATCTCCCTGACGGAGAAGATAGTCATTGCCGTGTGCCTGCACTGATACTGCCTCGCCGATCCGCCAATCAGCATCCAAGTCGTCACAAGAGAATTGGACAAGTTCACTCGACAGAAGAGAAAAATCGCAGAGTTTCATCGCTTGCTCACCAGTTGAAACGCCATACGACGTGCTCTTCTTCTACTGCCCCTAAATGGAGCCAGAAAGACACACCTGAACGACTTTCTGATTTAAGCCGCTGGCGACGCGCAACGGCGACGACTTTGTCGTCAGATGCTCTCTGCAAGGAAATTCGCGCACCGGCTGAGGGCTCTATCCATAACCCATCCTTGGCAAGTTGAACCGTACATAGCGGGCTCGCATCCGCGTACAAGGACGTTCCCAAGGGCAAGGTTTTCAATTCGGCTGGGCTCACGCTCAACACCAGGGCCTTACCTGTGCGAGTCCAGCACTCCTTGCGAATCAACGACTCAGGAACATCCTCCGTCAAGCCCTCCCGGAGCAGATCGGGCGGCATATAGCGATATTCCTGCAGCAGGATCGTCCGACTCTTGTCCTGAGCGTGATCACAAAATGGACAAGTCTGTTTTGGGGTGTAGAAGAACGTACTGCCACAGGACTCGCATTGATCGCAATGACCTGTGGCAGCCTCGAAGGCATCAGCCCATTCACTCAGACTTGGTCGCTCGCCTGGACTATTCAGCCCGGCATTGAAGCATCGTTCAAATAACGCACGCAGTGGCGCATTGAGCGTGATCTCGCGTGGCAGACCAATCGACAAGGCATTGCTGCGATCAACTGGGTGATCTACCCAAGGGAGTTCGCCACGGAGAGCCGCCTCTTCACGCTCGGGCGCACCTTCAAGGACAACGTCTCCCTTGAGTGGGTGAACCAGCGTGAGGATGCGATACGCCATGACCGCAAAACTCCAACTGTCTGTGAGCGTATTGATGCCAGTCTCCCCCCGGAGAATCTCGGGTGCACCGTAATCAGGAGTGAAGACGCCTTGCTGACCATCACGCGACTGACTCGCAACGTTGTCGGCATCGATTAACCAGACTTCGGCGTACTCTAGTGATTGCGATGCGAAGACATTTGCAGGGGAGAGATCGCCATAGGCCAATCCACGCCCATGCAACTGAGCCAACACCCGCGCCAGTCGCGCTAGCATCTTCAACCTACGCAGCAGGCCACCTGTCTTCACATAGCCGGAGAGGCCGTCATCAGACATCAAGGAGTCAGTCGCCACCTGCATCAGCTCAGTCATTGGGGCCAACCCATCCATCAACTCCATCACGTAACCGGGCTGCGGCTGCGTGATGAGGGCCAACGGATGTGCTATCGGAAGACCTTCAAGTGGCTGGCGCATAAGTGCGCGGATCTTGTTCGTCCAACTGGCTCGTTTTTCTTCTGTGGTTGCTCGCGCAACTTTGACGAGAACGTTGGGGTAATTGGTCGTGCAGACGATTCCCTGCCCACCTTCGCCGATGCGACCTGTCAACTCATAGGACTGACCATGTTGGTCTAGCACCGTCCTGTTTTTCTTCGGTGCTTCTGCTGTTGTTGTGCTCATTCGGACGTCCTAAATATGGTCACCAGTGTCTTGTCGTCGCTGTGCAAGGGGGTCGCCCAGTCGCTCAATTCAGACTGCAGCCAGCGTCTGCCTCGGCGACGATTCCGAGTGCTTAGGTCTTGATAAAGCGCATCAAAGAACTCTGCGAGTTGGGCTGGCTCGAGATCATCGGCCACGCCATCTGTCATCAGGACAACACCATCACCTGGCTCGGTGAGTCGACCGAATGTGGTGCTCCATTTGTCCTGCACGTGAGTGGACTCAAGTGCCCACGTCTGATTGCTATAGGCTGTTCGGTCTGGTGTGACGCGGCGGAACTGGCCAGCGCATCTCACAAGCAGCAAACCGTCACCCAGTTGAGCTGCATGGAAATCGCCCTCAGCTGTCACGCGACCGAACAACAGCGTTGTTGCAGCGTCTCTTGGGGTTGTCGGCTCAATGGCCTCGAGCCATTGCTGATGAATCAATGGCAGCGTTGTAGGCAGATTGAAGCTGCTCGATGCGGCGCGCAAAATCCGTCGGGAAATCTGGCAGGCATTACGTGCCCCCAGATCACTACGAGCTCGAGATCCCAGTCCGTCAGCCACGGCCGCAATCCAGCCGCCCCGCCAGCCAGATAAAGCCATCGCGTCCTGGTTAGGCTCGCCCAGTTCTAGGTGTCGGGGGCCGATGACGCTCGCGCCGCAGGCAATAAACCTCATTGGAAGTCGAGGTCCAATGCGTCGTCATCCGGCGGCGGGACAACGAAGGTGGTTGAGAGGTCTGGATTTTGGCTTGCAGTGCGAGTGGTGACGCTCATGGTCACCGCTCGGAAGAAACGATGGATGTCCCGGGCGTTGTGGGCCTTGAAAATGGGCGCTTCTGCGTCGTTTGCAAAATCCCTCAGCATGGCTTCGTCGGCATCTGGGCCAATTGCCATTGCAAGCCGGGTTGCTTTTTGCGCCCGCTCGGAATCGCAGAGAGCCTTGAAGGGAACCTCCCAGTCGTCGGTCGGCTGCCCATCAGACAAAAGGATCAAGACGGGGCGGTAGGCTCGAGAGGGGATGCGATCCTTGTCCTCCAGCAGTTGACGGGCGAGGTCAAATGCAGCACCCATCGGCGTCACCCCTTCCGCCTTCAATTCCGCAAACCCCGCGACGCTGTGTGCCGCAGCCAGCGGTAGGTGCATCTGAGCCTTGCCGCCGAAGGTGATCAAGCCCACTTGGATCTCGGCGCGCAAACGACTTTCCTTGGCGAAAGTCGAGACCATGTCCTTCATCGCAGCGTTGAGCGCCTCGATCTTGCCGTTCTCCCCCATGCTGCCACTCGCGTCCGCCAAGACGATCACGGGTAGAGGCCGGGGCGTGGCTACAGCGAATTTTTTGAGACTGCTCATTTTCTTTGTCCTTTGATCAGATTGATTTTTCGTATTCGGGGTTGGGGCTTTGGGTGGCGAGACCGGCGATTGAGTCGGACGCATCGCGAAATCGCCGACGTACCGGCTCACGATGTCTTCTTGGTATTTTGCAAACCCCATGACTCAGCCTCCAATTCATAAATGTTCTTATTATTAAGCACCATCCGTGCCAGATTTTTTAGACTGGTACTTGAGCAGCCAATTCGTCAATGTTTGGTAGCTGCCAAGGCCCAACAGCTTCGCCGCCTCGGTCTTGTTTCCGTGACTCTGTTCCATGGCCCGCTCGAGGTAGTGCCGAGCTACATCTGCCATCAAATCAGGCAGAGAGAACCCCTCGCCAAGGGCGGCTCCAAGAATGGAGTCGTCTGCCCCACTGGATGTGAGCGAGAGAACCTCAGCGACATCCTCGGCTGCTATTTCCTCTCCCGGAACCCAGATGGATGCTCTCAAAAGAGCATTGTGTAGCTCCCTTACATTTCCTGGCCAGGCGTGACGAAGAAGAACATTTCTTGCGCTTACAGACAATTTCTTATGCTTAAAGCCGGGCTGCGATGTCGCTTCGCGGTTGACCTGGGCAAGCAAAGCATCGATCAACAGATTGAGGTCTCCTTCGCGAGCGCGCAGTGGAGGTAACGCCAAGATGCCGACTGCGATTCGATGAAACACATCCTCTCTGAATCGACCCGCCCGAACCTCTTCCGGCAGAGTTCGGTTCGTGGCAGCAACGATGCGCACATCGACTTTTCGAGATTTGCTGGCGCCAATGCGGGTCACCTCATGCTCTTGAAGCACACGAAGCAGCCGAACTTGTGACGACAGCGGCAGCTCGCCGATTTCGTCCAGAAAAAGCGTCCCACCATCGGCCGCCTCGAAGTGACCAGTGCGACCGGCATGAGCGCCGGTGAACGCCCCCTTTTCGTGCCCAAAAAGCTCAGAATCAATGAGTTCGAGAGGTATCGCGCCGCAATTGACTGCTATGAATGGCGCTTCCTTTCGTTTGCTTGAGGCATGGATCGCCCGCGCGAAAAGCTCCTTGCCTGTTCCGGACTCACCCTGAATCAACACCGGCAGGTCCCGCTGCGCCAGTCGCTGCGCCATCGCGACTACGCGCTTCATCGCATTGCAGCGATGAATGATGCTGGCGAACTCTGGCGCAGCGGGAGGCAATCCTTGAACAAGGTGTGCCAGAACCTCATCAGCTTGCTTGCTTGCAACTGGAAGGAATTCAGCGGCTAAGTCAAATGGAACAACGACAGGACGCACGCCGTGTTCACGCGAGGACTCTATGAGGCTGGCCCCGTACTTGGCTTTCGCCAACAGCACCCACACAGCGGCCATGGCAGGGGTGCCCGGGCTCACATGGAAAGTGATTGGAAGCCCAGGTGAAGAAGAGAGCGTCTCAGACACCGCTCCATTGGCTGCAACGTATATGTCTTCGAAATCGGTGGGACTGCGCAGTTTTGCGTACCGCACATCCGTAGCGCCCGTAAATCTGCCGCTCAGCCACGCCACGAAGCTCTGCGTTTTCTGCTGCCCGTGATCTGACAGGAGTACCAGGCGCTCATAGGCACCCGTCTCCAGCGCCATCAAGATGGGGCCGAAATCCGCGTCCGATGCATCCTCCGAGGCGCGGAGGTCTGAATTACCAAGCCAGGCAAAAAGTGTGGGCATCGGGCATAAGAAATCGTGTGGTCACATAAATTTCATTCTATCGTGCGCACTATGCAAATGGGAAGCATCCGAGGAGCGGGCTGGTGGCAAGCGGAACAAAAGGGACAAGCGGGTGCGCATGCCGCCCAACCACACAGTGTCCAGCGTCCTCTCGCCACATCTCTCCTTGCCCGACCCTCAGTCGGACAGTATTATGTAATCAATTTGATGATGTAAACTGCCTAGCAATGAACAATCGAACAACCAATTTCGGTCTTACTGTCGTCTTTCTTGGATGAGGATCGCCTGACCATGCATCCCCAACGTGTCGAGAGTCTTAGCCACACCCAGCGGGAGCGGCTGGCTTATATCGACTTTCGCCTGTACTTCATGGGTGAGATCGGCCGCCCAGACTTGGCGAGCCGCTTTGGGGTGGCCCCTGCCGGTGCCACGCGCGACTTGGCGCTGTACCGAGAAATCGCGCCGCAAAACATCGAGTTCGACGGCAGCAACAAAATCTACCGCATCGGTCAGGCTTTCGTCCCGATCTTCGAGCACGCGACTCAGCGCGTCTTGTCGGCACTTGCTCTTGGGTTCGGTGATGGCGTGAACGTCGACTCGCAGCCGCTGCTGCCGTGCGAATCTCCCACCGCCCTGAGCAACCCCAGGATGGATGTGTTGGCTCCGATCTGCCGGGCCATCCACGCCAAGCGGCCAGTCGCCATCCGCTACCACTCGATGAGCAGTGGTGAGTCCGAACGGGTCATCGTCCCGTTCGCCCTTGTCGACACCGGCCTACGCTGGCACGTCCGTGCCTTTGATCGCAAGAGCGGCGAGTTCCGCGATTTCGTCGTCACGCGCATCGAAGCCCCGACCCTGCTCGACGAGGAGCCACAGACCAACGAACGGCTGGACAACGACATCCAGTGGACGCGAATTGTCGAGCTGGACTTCGTGCCGCATCCGCGCCTTGAGCGCCCCGAGATCATCAAGATGGACTACGGGATGCAGGATGGCGCGATCCGGATGCGCGTGCGCGCGGCGGTCGCGGGCTACATGCTGCTGCGCTGGAGCGTGGACTGCTCGCCCGATCACCGCCTCAAAGACGAACAGTACCGCCTATGGCTCAGCGATCCGCTGGCGCTGTACGGCGTCGAGAACGCCAAGCTGGCTCCGGGCTACCAAGCCCCGAGCAGCCCAAAGAAACGATAGGAAAGAAGAAAACCAATGGCCAAGACACTTGAAGCCCACGACAAGCTGATTCGGGAGATCTTCGAAGGCAGCTACCAGTTCGAGATTCCGGACTACCAGCGCCCCTACGCCTGGACAACCGAGCAGGCCACAGAGCTGTTCGATGATCTGTACTCGGCGATGCAGGACGCGCGTGTCTCGGGGGCCAGCAGCCAATACTTCCTGGGCAGCATCGTTCTGATCAAGAACGACCGGGACCCGAAGTCATCGGTAGTTGACGGTCAGCAGCGTCTGTCTACGCTCACGATGCTATTCGCCGTGTTGCGGACCGTGATGCCGGATGCGGCAGACGACATCACCGACTTCCTCTACAAGAAGGGCAAGGTCAGTCTCGGCGAGAAAAACGAGTACCGCCTGACCGCCCGCGAGGAAGATGCCGACTACTTCCGCACCAATATCCAGGAACCGGGCGGCATCGCACAGTTGGTCGCCAGTACCGACAAGCTGAAAGACAGCCGTCTGCGTTACCGCGAAAACGCCACGCTGCTGCTCGAGAAGGCCAAGGCGCTGCCGCCGGACGAGCTCATTGCTCTTTGGCAGTTCCTTGCCAACGACTGCTCGCTGGTTGTCATCTCCACGCCTGATCTCGAAGCTGCATACCGCATCTTCTCCGTGCTCAACAACCGGGGGCTCGACCTCGCGCCTATCGACATCATCAAGGCGCAGGTGCTGGGCCTGATCCGCACCACGGCAGGCGACGTCAAAAGCCGCGCCTACGCAAAAGAGTGGAGCCGGATCGAAAGCTCGCTGGGCCGCGACGCCTTCGGTGACCTGTTTGGCCACATCCGCAGCATCTACGCCAAGAAGAAGCAGAAGCACATTCTGGTCAAAGAATTCCAGGAGCACGTCACCGAGTACAAGACCCCTATCGATCTCGTCGACAAGGTCATCAAACCCTATG
>SSSX01000897.1 GCA_015657735.1 Zoogloeaceae bacterium | reverse complement strand
CTCGACCGTGCCGGCCGACTCGTAGTTAACGGCACGGGCCAGGGCCACCGCCTGCTCGCCCATCGCCTTGCGCATCTCGGCGTCCACGAAGGGGCTGGGCGCCTCCTCGATGACCTTCTGGTGGCGACGCTGGATAGAGCAGTCGCGCTCGTTGAGGTACACGTAGTTGCCGTGCGAATCGCCGAGCACCTGGATTTCGATGTGGCGCGGCTCGAGCACGTACTTCTCGATGAACACGCGGTCGTCGCCGAAGGAGTTGCGGGCTTCGTTGACGCAGGACGAGAAGCCCTCGTGCGCCTCGGCATCGTTGTAGGCAACGCGCAGACCCTTGCCGCCGCCGCCGGCCGAGGCCTTGATCATCACCGGGTAGCCGATACCCTGGGCGATCTTGACCGCCTCGTCCGGCCCGGCGATGGAATCGTTGTAGCCGGGGATGGTATTGACCTTGGCTTCGATGGCCAGCTTCTTGGACTCGATCTTGTCGCCCATCTTGGCCACCGAGTAGTGCTTGGGACCGATGAACTTGATGCCTTCTTCTTCGAGGCGACGCGAGAAGGTGGCGTTCTCGGACAGGAAGCCGTAGCCCGGATGAACGGCCTGGGCGCCGGTCTGCTTGCAGGCGGCGATGATCTTGTCCATGACCAGGTAGGACTCTTTCGAGGCGGCCGGGCCGATGCAGACGGCTTCGTCGGCCAGGTCGACGTGCAGGGCATCCTTGTCGGCTTCGGAATAGACGGCGACGGTCTTGATGCCCATCTTGCGGGCGGTCTTGATGACGCGGCAGGCAATTTCGCCGCGGTTGGCGATCAGTATTTTCTTGAACATGTATGGTCGTCCTTGGTTTTTTAGGATCGAGGATTTAGGGGCTAGAGCTGTTAGTAACCCACCGCATACTCGATCCTCGATCCTAATAACTCGATCCTAGAGAGGGATGTTGCCGTGCTTGCGCCACGGGTTGTCGAGTTTCTTGTCGCGCAGCATGGCCAGCGAGCGGGCGATCCGCTTGCGGGTGGCGTGCGGCATGATGACGTCGTCGATGAAGCCACGGGCGCCGGCGACGAACGGATTGGCGAACTTGGCCTTGTACTCGGCTTCGCGCTCGGCCAGCTTCTCCGGATTGTTCTTTTCCTCGCGGAAGATGATCTCGACGGCGCCCTTCGGGCCCATGACGGCGATCTCGGCCGACGGCCAGGCCAGATTGACGTCGCCGCGCAGGTGCTTGGACGACATCACGTCGTAGGCGCCGCCGTAGGCCTTGCGGGTGATCACGGTAACCTTGGGCACGGTGCATTCGGCGTAGG
>SSSX01000156.1 GCA_015657735.1 Zoogloeaceae bacterium | reverse complement strand
CGGACGCGCGACGGGAGTCGCGAGGGAAAGAAAAAAACGGGGGCTTCCAGCGGTCGAGGTTCCGAGGAGAGGGAGGGATACCTCGCTGGATACAGCGTGCCCCCAAAAAAGCCAGTGCCCGCCAGACCAGGCTTACCGGCTACAGCAAGGCCACGATGAAATCGGCTTCGGTGTTGTCGCGCACATCGTCGAGGGTCGTGTCGGGCGCCAGATCGACCAGCGCCAGCCCCTCGGTGCGCACTTCGAACACGCACAGATCGGTGACGATCATGTTCACCACGCCCGCCCCGGTCAGCGGCAGGCTGCATTCGCGGACGATCTTGGCCTCGCCCTTGGCGGTGTGCTCCATGATCACCACCACCCGGCCGACGCCCGCCACGAGGTCCATCGCCCCACCGATGCCCTTGATCATCTTGCCGGGCACCGCCCAGTTGGCCAGATCGCCCTTTGCCGACACCTGCAGCGCGCCCAGCATCGACAGCTGGATGTGGCCGCCGCGGATCATGCCGAACGACGCCGCGCTGTCGAAGAAGCTCGTCGTCGGCAGCGTCGTGATGGTCTGCTTGCCGGCGTTGATGAGATCGGCGTCCTCCTCGCCTTCCCACGGGAAGGGGCCCATCCCGAGCATGCCGTTCTCGCTCTGCAGCTGGATCGACATGCCCGGCGGCACATGGTTGGCCACCAGGGTCGGGATGCCGATCCCGAGGTTCACGTAATAACCGTCACGCAGTTCGCGGGCGGCGCGGGCCGCCATCTGATCACGGGTCCAGGGCATTGCTCATTCCTCCACGGCGGCAACGCGACGGCGCACCGTCCGCTGCTCGATGCGTTTGTCCAGCGTATCCAGCTTGACCAGCCGATCGACGAAGATGCCCGGCGTGACGATGTGGTCGGGATCGATCTGGCCGGGCTCCAGCAAGGTTTCCACCTCGGCGACGGTCAGCGCTGCCGCCGAGGCCATCATCGGATTGAAATTGCGGGCGGTCATGCGATAGACCAGATTGCCCTCGGTATCGCCCTTCCACGCATGCACCAGCGCCAGATCGGCGCGCAGGCCGCGCTCCTGCAGGTAGAGCTTGCCGTCGAACTCGGCCTGCGGCTTGCCGGCGGCGATCACGGTGCCCACTCCGGTACGGGTGTAGAAGGCCGGAATGCCCGCACCGCCCGCGCGGATGCGCTCGGCCAGCGTGCCCTGCGGATTGAACTCCACCTCCACCTCGCCGGCCATGTACTGCCGGGCGAACTGGGCGTTTTCGCCGGCGTACGAGCAGATCAACTTGCGCACCTGACGGGTGTTGAACAGCTTGCCCAGCCCCAGCCCTTCGGCACCCGGATTGTTGGAGATGAT
>SSSX01000155.1 GCA_015657735.1 Zoogloeaceae bacterium | reverse complement strand
TTCCTTCTTGCCGACCAGCTTCCAGTTGTAGCGCTCCAGCGAGCCCAGGAACATGAACACTTCGTCGAAATAGTTCTGGCCCGACGACACGAAATCCGGCCCGTCGAAGGCGATCGTCGGCGCCCGGCGCACGCGGCGCTGGCCGGTCAGATACTGCCAGGCCTGGCGTCCCCTGCCGATCTGGTCGACCGGATCGCGCAGCAGGATCGACTCGCCGGCCTTGAACGGCGGATCGGTTTGCAACTGGCGGATCAGCAGGAACTCGCCGCCGAACTTGTCCACCGCGCCGTCCTTGTAATAGAAGGGCAATTGATGGTTGTCCATCGCTTCGACGGCCATCGTGCGGCTGCCATCGGCGGCGCCGACCCACACCCGGAACGGAATCTGGACGGCCTCGCCGCGCCAGCGCAGCAGGTGGTTCCACATCACTTCCGCGCCGCTCTTGGGAATCGGGAACGGAATACCGCCAAACGCGTTCTCGATGTTGTTGCCGCCTTCGGTCGCCTTGGCGCGGGTGGCGTTAGCGAAGGTGTTGTCATACACCCATTGCGGCGCGGCCGCGGTGCGATGGGTCGGATACACATCGACGCGGTTGGTGTCGGGGTATTTGCGCAGCAGTTCCTGCACCCCGTCCGACAGCTTGTCCTTGTATTGCGCCATATTGGCGGCGGTGATCTGCACAACCGGCTTTTCATTCGGGAAGGGGTCCGGACGCGGATCGCCGGCCTTGTAACCGGCCGGCGCCTTGTTGAGGCCACCGGTCCAGGCCGGAATGGTGCCTTCCTTGTTGCCGGCCTTTTCGGCGCCGAGCGGCGTCAGCGTGGATTTGAGTGCCGCCACCTCATCGGCCGAAATGGCTGCCAAGGCCGGCACGCTCATGGTGTAGAGGGCAGCGATGACGCTGCCGATGAATGTTCTTCTGCGCATTTTTGTCTCCGTGGTTTATTTATTAGAAGGTGCTCTGGATCGACAACGAGACGAAGTCGCGGTCAGCCAGCGATTGCGCGCCGGTGGTCATGAACGGTCCCGGAATCGAGGTGCTGGTATTCGGCGTCAGGAAGGCGTTTTCCCGGCCGAAGAAATGGTTGTAGGTCAGCCCGAACTTCACCTGCTTCTGGTAGCTGCCGGCGATGCCGATGCTGAAATCGCCGCCCCGCTCGACGCCGCCGTTGAACTTGAAGACGGCCGACGAGCGACCATACGGGTTGTAGCCAATGCCGATCGGCAGCGACAGATCGATGCCGGGCAGCACCTGGAAATACTGCGGCGAGAAGATCGCCCGGACGGCCATCGCATCGCGTGTCACGTTCGGGTCCATCGCCAGCGGGTTCTTGTCGACGCTCAGGGTCCGGTTCCAGGCCACCTCGCCGAGCAGTTCGGCACCGTCCCAGATCGGGCTCTTGCTCATCAGATAGATGCCCGAGACCTGCGCGTGCAGCGTCTTGCCCACCGCATACAGCGGATTGTCGCGACCGTTGCCGAGCCGGCCGATATCGACCTGCGGCGCCGACACCAGCGGCGCGTTCCAGCGATACGAAAGTTCGCCGGCGACGTTGGCCTCGCCCACCACCGTGCTGAAGCTGGCGCCGACGGTCTTGACCTTCTCCGCGTACACGTAGTGGAAACTGCTGGCCGCCGGGTCGAGCATGATCTGCGGCCCCTTGTCGTTGTATTGGGCCGCGTAGAGTCCGTACTCGATATCGCTGTCGCCGAGCTTGAAGCGCGTCTGGAGTCCGCCCTGGAAGCTGTCGGGCTTGTCGTCGTGCACCTTGCGCATGCCCAGCAGGCTCTCCGCGCCGGCACCGACGAAGTCGACGTCGCTGAGGTAGGAGCCGGACGGCGGCAGGCGGTTCTTCTGCCATTCGTACTGGTAGTAGGCGCCGACCGAGACTTTCGACGAGACTTGCACCTGCGTCGAAACCTGGCCGACCGGGCGGATGATTTCCTTGAACTGCGATCCCGGCACCGACAGCAGCTTGATCAGATCGATCGGCGCCTGGGCGTTGGCGATCCCGTTCGCGCCAAAGAACAGGCTCTCGCCGTAAAGCACGGTGTGGCGACCGGCGCGGACGCTGAACGGCGTCTCGGCATCGTCGCGGCTCTTGAAATAGAAGAACACATCGAGAATCTCGGCCTTGCGCCCCATCATGTCGCGGGTCGGCCCGGTGAATTCCCCGGCGCCGACGCTGGTCGAATTCACCGTGGCCGAACGGTTGTCGTTCGACTGGTTGTAGACGCTGTCGTACCAGGCGGCCGCCGAAACCCGCCCGCCGAAGTTCTCGTACGACGCATCGAGTTCGGAAAACAGGTCGACGCGATTCGAAACCACGCCCTTCCTGAAATTGCGGTCGCCGTCGTCCAGCTGCGGCCCCGGTGGCGGCGCGCCGGCATCGCCGCCGGCAATCCGTTCGCTCGGGTTATGCAGTCGATACGCGGTGCTGTACTTGATGGTGTTGTCCCAGCGCGCCTTGACATCCGATTCGCCCATCGGAATCTCGAATGCCGCGACGCTCCCGATTGATCCCATTGACGCAACAGCAAGCGCCGTTGCCCGATTAAGCGCCAGCCGGACTCCCCTTTTTTTTCTCATCGACTCCTCCATTGAAGACAACTACAGATTTTTTGGAAAAAAGCTCCCCCTAATGGCTGAGCGCCATTAATTCAAAAAGGCAAATCGCGAATTAAGTTCTGGTCTGAACGGTCAGGTGAGAATCACCATGAAATAGGTCGCAGCCATCACGACGGCGACAGGTCGGCGACCGGCGAAGCGGCCAGTTGGCGCAGCGTGCTGCTCACCGTCAATGGCGCCATGACCTCGACGAAAGCCCGCCAGGCCGCGTCGCCGCACAGTTCGCGGCGATGGCGCTGCGCGGTGGCGGCATCCGGAAACGCGCGGTAGATCAGCACCTGATTCAACTCGCCGGCAATCGAACTGAACACCCCGCGCAATCCTTCCTGCATCGTGGCGTCGATGTTCAGTCCGTGATCGCCGAGCGCCTTCCAGCAGGCGGGAACGCCGCCAGCCGAAAAAGTCAGGGTCAGCTCTTCGAAATGGCGATCGCGGCTTTGCGGGCCGGCGCCGACCGGAAATCCGCCGGCCGGCAGCCAGTTCGCGTCCTTCCGCCAATACGGCGTCAGCCCGTCCAGCGGCGCCGGACGCAGGAAACTGCTTTTCTGCGCAACGATCAACGGACGCACCGCCTTGAAATAGGGCAGCAACTCCGGCTTGCCGTAGAGCCCCATCAGCCGCGTTTCCCAGTCGGCGAAATCGTCGTAGCGGTACAGGCTGACGATCTGGTCGGTCGCACCGCTCTCCGCCGACCACGTCCCAATCAGGCGTTGCTGTATCGGCGCCAGGCCGTCTTCGCCGCGGATACGCTGGGCGTCCCAGAAAGCCTGGGTGGCGCCCAGCCGCAAGGTGTAGCAGCGCTGCTCGATCAGCATGGCGTCTCCCCCGGAATGGGCGCGGTACCGTCGAACGCATGCTGCAGCAGCTGACGGACCGCGTCTCTTTCGATTGGCCGCGGATTGGGATAAGGGGACTCGACCACCAGATCGGCCGCGCGATCGAGTCCGTCGGCGGGCATGCCCAGTTCGGACAGGCGCATCGGAACGCCCAGTTGCCGCGCGAACGCGTAAAGACCGCGCGGCCCGTTGGCGTGGCCAAGCGCGCGCCCGACGCGCGACATCGCCGCGCCGGCGTGCGCCGCGTTATAAGCCAGCGCATGCGGAAGAATGACGGTGTGCACTTCGGCATGCGGCAGGTTGAAGCTCCCGCCGAGGATATGGCACAGCTTGTGGTGGATGCCCATCTGCGCGTTGCCGAGCACCGAACCGCACAGCCACGCGCCGTACAGCGCTTCGCTCCGCGCCGCCGCGTCGTGCGCCGATGCCTTGATCCGCGGCAAAGCGCTGGCCAGCGCGCGAATCCCCTCTTCGGCCATCAGGCTGACGATCGGGTTGCCGTTGGGGGCGTACAGACCTTCGGCGGCGTGGGCGATGGCGTTCATGCCGCTGGTCAGGCTCAGCCCGACCGGCAAGTCGTACGTCAGTTCCGGATCGTAGATGACGGTCCGCGGCATCACCTTCCAGTCGCGCCCGGTCCGCTTGATGCCGCCGTCGGTCAGCCCGTACAGCGGGGTCATTTCGGAGCCGGCATAGGTCGTCGGCAGGGCCACGATGGGCAGGCTGGACTCGAGCGCGATCGCCTTGCCGAGCCCGATCGTCGAACCGCCGCCCACCGCCACGCAGCCGTCGGCCCCCAGCGTCCGCAGCGCATCGATCGCCTTGCGCGCGGTGTCGATCGGAACATGCATGACCGCCTGGTCGTACACGCCGGCGCACCGGTCGCCGAGCATCGCGGCCACGTCGTCGCCGAGCGCGCGCTGACCCGGCGTGGTCAGCACGACGACGCGCCGCAGTCCGCTCGCCGCCAGCTCCTCCGGCAGCTGGCGGCGGCTTCCGGCGCCGAAGACGACCCGGCCGGAACGGGCTTCATGGACAAAAGACTGTTGCATGGTTTTTACCTGACGTAGTCGGTAGCGGACAGAAGGGCGTGGGCCGCGGCAATTTCGGAATCGAGGATGCCGTGTTGGCCCGCCTCGACGAGGTTCAGCTGCACGTTTGCGCCCGCCGCGCGGAAGCACTCGGCACTTTCCGTGACCCGCTCCACCGGCACCCACGGGTCATGCGTCCAGCTCGACAGCAACACCGGCAATCCCGCCAGTTGCCGTGACGGTGAATCGCGCCGCATGCCGTCCGGTCCGATCAGTCCGCCGGTGAAGGCCACCAGCGCCCGGTAGCGCCGGCCGCTCCGCCACACGTATTCGCAGCACAGGCAGGCCCCCTGCGAGAAGCCCATCAGAATCTGCGATGCGTAGGGAACTCCGGCATTCGCCAGCTCGTCCGAAAGCATCGCGAGGCAATCCAGCGCGCGGCCCAGCCACGGTTCGTTGGCCTGCAAGGGCGCGATGAAACGCTCGGGATACCATGAGTCGTTTTTTGCCGACGGCGCCAGCCAGGCCAGACGGTTTTCCGGGAACCGTCCGACGACCAGATCGAACATGATTTCCGGCGTCTGACCGCGGCCATGCACCAGAATGACGGCCGACGCGGCATCGTTCAGCGGCGTGCCGAAGCGCTGCGGCGGTTTCTCGAGGTGCGGATTGGCTTCAATGTCCGTCATCGGGATTTCATCCTTGATAGCGTTTGCGGAGCACGGCACATCCGATTCCGGCCATGCCCCGCGCGGTCGATCAGAACTTGAGCGATTCCAGCGAACTCAGGATCTGCTCGCGCTGGCTGCGGAATTGCGGCGCAACCATGACTTCCTTGCCCATGGTTTCGTAGGGTTCATCCACCAGAAATCCCTTTTCCTTCGAAACGGCGGCTTCGAACAGCGCCCCGCTGGGCGTCCGCACATAGATCGAATCGAAATAGCCGCGATCCTTCGGCTCCGAGGTGTCGGTGTAGCCCAGGCCTTCGAGATTGCGCTTGACGTTCTTCTGCACGAAGGCGTCGTCCACCTGGAACGCGCAGTGATGCACCGTCCCCGAGCCGTAGCGCCAGTCGCCCATCGGCATGTCGGGTTCGAGCACGTAATCGACGAACTTGCCCGAACCGCCGTTGCCGAAACCGAAGCGGGTGAATTTGCCGTCGGTGCCGGTTTGGCGCGCCGGCCACGCTTCCTGCATGAACTCCTGCGACAACTCCATTTCGCGGACCTTGACGCTGATCGTGTGCATGCCGCGAATCGCGTATTCGGCCGGCACCTCACCGCCGCCATACGGCTTGCGGCTGTCGTCCGCAACGCCGATCAGTTCGTACTCGATGCCGCACGGATGGGCAAACTCGATGACCGGCTCGCCGAAACGCTCGCTGCGCTTGATCGCAAAACCATGATCGGCGAGACGCCTGGTCCAGAAGCCGATTGCGGAAACCGGCACCGACAGGCTCAGGCCGCTGATCTGCCCGGCGCCGCGACGACCCTTGTGGCCGAAATGGGCGACCGGGAAGCAGGTGATCAGCGTCCCCTCCTCGCCCAGGTCGTTGCCGTAGTAGAGGTGGTAGAACGGGGTCTTGCCGTCATAGATCAGCGTCTTCTTGACGCTCTTCAGCGACAGGACCTTGGTGTGGAAATCGTAATCTTCCTGGGCCGAACCGACGCTCAGCGTAATGTGGTGGAGGTTCTTGATCGGATCATTGATGGCGTACATTTTTTGTCTCCTCAGCCTGCCTTATTGAATTGTTTGAGCTTCCGGCAGGCATGGCGCATATACGGAAGCTCGAAGAATCAGTTGCTGTCGGCGCGATGGGTCATCGTTTCATCCAGCAGACTCCAGATGAAGCGACCGGACGGATCGCGCTGCTCCTCGGCGATATGGGTGATCAAGCCGGCACAACGCGCCAGCACGGCGAATCCGCGCATCAGCACGCCGGGAATTCCGATATCGCCCAGCACGGCCGCAATGGCCCCGGTGGCGTTGATCGCGATATGCCGGCCGGCGGTTTCGTCGATGGCTTCGCCGAGTTTTTCCAGCGCCTGGCAGTGGGCACGGTGGGTGCCCAGCTCACGCGCCAGTGCGAGCAGGGCGATGGCGCGCGGATCGTCCGGGCTATGCAGGTGGTGGCCGAATCCCGGCAACGGCTCGCGGCGCTCGCGAAACTCGCGGGCGATGTGGCGGGCGGCATCGCCGCCTTCGGCGACGATCCGCTCGAGGATCAGCGCGGCGGGCTCCATCGTTCCGACGAAACGGCTGGCCACCGCCAGCAGACCGGCGGCGACGCCGGCCTGCAGGTTCTCGGGCGAACTGGAATAGACCATCCGCGTCGCGATGGCGCTCGGCGTCATGCCGTGTTCCATCAGGATCACCAGTACGGCATCGATGAGCCTGCGCTCTTCCTGGCCCGGCCGACGCCCCAGCAGCTGCTTCAGGAAAACATCGACAAAGCCGGCCATGCCGATCAGATCGTCGACCAGATTGTCGTCGCCATAGAAAACCGCGCTCTTCGTGTAATGGCAGAGCCGGGTTTGCGGACGACGGCTGTGGTTGTCAGTGCTCACCGGCCAGCCCTTTCTCGATCTCGTCACGCACCGCCGTCTTCAGGACCTTTCCAACCGGGCTGCGCGGCAAGGTTTCGAAAACGTGGAC
>SSSX01000896.1 GCA_015657735.1 Zoogloeaceae bacterium | reverse complement strand
GCCGGCACGCTGCCGAGGCGGGCCCAGACGAGGGCGGCGTCGCGCAGCAGTTGCAGGATCCGGTCGGTGGCGAGGCCGGCGAGGGTCCAGTCGATGCTGCCCTGCTGCAGGTAGCCGGCGAGGCTGGCCTGGAGGTGGAGCGGCAGGCTGTCGTCGGGGGCCGCCGGGCCGGCCGGCGGCGTGGCAATGCGTGCTGGTGGTGCCGGGGAGGGCGGTGCCGGGGGCGGCCGGTCGGCTGGCGCGGCGGTGGCGCTGCGCGCGGCGTCCGGCGGCGCGGCGTGGCCGGCGAGGCGGGTGGCGAGGCGGGTGGCAAGTGCAGGCAGGCTGGCGACCGGCAGCGTCCAGCGCCGGCCGTGCAGGTGCAGCGCGATGGTCGGCGCGGCGGCGGTGCCGGCTTCGCGCAGGGCGGCGCCGAGGGCTGCCTGCACTTCGCCGGGGTCGTGCCGGAGCAGGGCGTCGATGGCGAGCGCGGTGGCGGCGGTCAGCGTGGCGGGCGGGACGGCCGGTGTGGCGGCGGACGCGGTGTGCTGCCCGGCGGCAGGCCGGGGCTGCGTGGCGGAGGGCGGGTAGGCGGTCGAGGAGGACGGGGATGCGGGCGGCGGGGGGGATGAGGGTGGTGCGGCGGCGTCCTGTCCGTCGAGTTCGCCGAGCGCGGCGGCGGCCGCGGCGGCGATGCGGGCCGGCAGCTCGTCGGCGGCCAGTTGCGGGTCGACCCGCAGATGCAGTTCGAGCCGCGGCAGGTGGATCACCCGGTCGGCCGGGGCGTGGGCGGAGAGGCTGCGTTCGAGCGCCGCCAGCGCCGGCTCGCCGGCCTCGCGCAGCAGCGCGCGCAGCGCGAAGGCGGCGTCGGCCGTCGGGGCGCGGGCCTGCCAGGTGAGGCGGCGGATGCGGTGGGGCAGCGGGCTGCTCATGGCCGGGCGCGGGGCGGCGTGGGTGTCGTCCGCCCGTGGCCGTCTCCTATCCTCTGATCCTGCCGAAGCTCTGCAGGTTGGTGATCAACACCGTCTGGGTGCCGGTGCTGCCGGCTTTCAGGCCGGCGAGGCGGGTGCCGAGGGTGCCGGCGGCCTTTTCGTCGGTGACGTACATCGTGCCGTTGGCGAGCACCGAGGCGACGCCGGCGGCGGCGCCGGTGGAGGTGTCGACCTTGCTGGCGACGACCTGCTCGGTGGTGTCGGCGACGGCCTCGCCGAGTTCGGCCTGGGCTTTGGCCAGCAGGGTCTGGGCCTGGGCGCGGGAGGCTTCGTCGAGGTCGCCGCGGCTGTTCAGTTCGACCAGGACCTGTACCTTCTGGCGCTTGTAGTCGACGTCGCGGACCATTTCGTCGAGGACGGTGTTGCCGGTGGCGACGGTCTTGCCCGGCAGCGCCACGTCGGCGCCGGTGGCTGCGCGGGTGCTGAAGACGCCCTTGACGAGGCCTTCGACGCTGGCGCTCTGGGTGGCGAGCTGCTTCGTCACCTCGGCCTGGCTGGCCTTGACGGTGGCGGCGAGTTCGTCCCGGGCGAGGCCGAACTTGCTGCTGACCTGTTCGCTGACGAGGGAGTCGACCAGCAGATCGACCGGCCGGACGACCTTGATCGGTTCGAGGGTGAGCGGCGGGCGGCGCAGCGGCGGGCGCTGCAGCGGCGGTTCGACGGGTTCGCTTTCTTCGATTTCGGCGCAGGGGTAGGCGACCGTGAAATCGCCGACGACCCGCCCGGCGTCGTCGTAGACCAGCACGAAGCTGCCGCCACGCCAGACGCCGCCGAGGTGGTCGAGCCCGGGGTGGTCGGCGGCGAAGCGGGACAGCAGCAGTTTGTCGTCGGCCTTGTCGTCCTTCGCGGCGATGAGGTCGTCGAGCCAGTCGAGCCACAGCGGGTGGGTGGTCTGGATCAGAGAGTCGAGCGGGGAGGCGAAATCGCTGCGGGCGAGTTTGCCGAGGTTGGCGCGGGTCGCGCCGACCGAGCCGAGGGTGTCGGCGATGTCGCTGTTCCAGCGGTTTTCGGCGGTGCTGCTGCGGTAGGCGCTGTAGGTCTGCATCTGCAGCGCCGGCCGGGCCTTGGTGGTGAGGCTGCCGACGGCGCTGCGGGCGAGGCCGGCGGCCTGCAGCACGGAGATGCCGGTGTCGGTGGTGGCCGGGATGTCCTTGCTGTCGACGGCGGTCTTGAGGTTGGTGACGAATTTGTCGGCGTAGTTGTCGCTTTCGTCGAGGCGCAGCGCGACGTCCTGGCGCAGCAGGTAGTGGAAGCGGTGCAGGTCGGTGTAGCGGACGCCGGGGCGGGGGATCAGTCGCTTCTTCTCGGTGTGGGCCAGGACGCTGTGCACTTCGAAGGGCAGGTTGCTGGCGGCGATGAGTTTTTTCAGTTCGGCGACGGCGTCGGTGGCCGGCCGGCCGAGGTGGCCTTCGACGCGGAAGAAGTCGTGGGCGGCGATGCCGCCGGCCAGCGGGTTGCGCGCGCGCGGGCTGCCGTTGTAGTCGGCGGCCCGGTAGCCGAGGTTGTGGTTGGCCAGGCCGCGGGCGCTGAGGCGGCGGTTCCAGCCGGAGTGCACGCCGGCGGCGTAGTACCAGGGAATCGCGCGGTCGCCGAGGGGGCGCTGTTCGCCGTGGCTGGGGGTGACGCGCAGCACGCTGTCGGCGGGGGCGGCCCAGCTGTCGATCAGGAGCGCGAGGCGGCGCAGCAGGAAACGGGCCGCGGCGGCGGCGTCGCGGGCGGGGGCGTCGAGGGCGGCCGGGTAGAACGGCGTGCGCGCTTCGTCGGGGGCGGCCAGCGCGCCGGCCAGCAGGTGCTTGGCAAAGGCGTCGGGCGGCGGCAGCGGGCTGCTGTCGTCGGCGAGCAGCGTGTCGCGCAGTTCGTTCCAGGTGGCGACCAGATCGGTGGTGAAGCCGAAGCAGGGCTGCGCGGCCAGCGGCGGGGCGGCGGCGATGGCGGCGTCGAGGCGCCGGCTCCAGCCGGGCGTGGGGTCGCCGCCGAAAGTGTCGGCGAGCAGGTCGCCGAAACCGGCGGCGAGCTGCCCGAAGGCTGCGGTGAGGCCCTTGGCGCTTGTGAGCGCGGCCTGCCGGTAGCGCCGGGCGAGTTCGTCGGCGGTGGTGGCGGTGGGGTCGATCTGCGGCCGGAAGGCCATCAGTTCGTCGAGCCGGGCGGCGCGGTCGGCGACGCGGGCGAGGGGGCTGGCGAGACGGTCGGCAAGGGCCCGCGGGATCAGCAGGAAACGCAGGCGCTGCTGGCGCTCGCGGCCGAGGTTGTCGCAGTCGGCGCCGGTGCACAGGTCGGGGTCGCTAAGGGTGGTTTCGGCCAGCAGCAGCACGACGCGGCCGTCGAGGGCGCCGGGCAGCGACGCGATGGGGGCGCCGAGAGGGTCGTCGGGGTCGGTCAGCTCGACGATGTCGGGCAGCGCGCCGTCGATGAGGAGCGGGGCGTACTGCGGGGCGCTGGCGTCGTAGGGGCGCAGGTGGGCGAAGCTGACGGCGGCGGGCAGGCGCACGAGGTCGCCGTCGGTGGTGATGCCGAGGCCGGCGCCGACGCTGACCGCGCTGCCGTCGGTGGCGACGCGGAGCCCGGCGGCGATGCCGACGCCGAGCAGGGCGCTGCGGGTCAGGCGCTCCTGCTGGTCGAACCAGGTGCCGATCTCGTTGAGCTGGGCGTGGGTCAGAACCTGGTCGCGCTCGAAAACCGCAAACTGGCTGGCGAGGGTCGTGCCGAGGCTGGTGATGACCTGTCTGGGATCAGCCATGGTCCGTCTCCTGGGAATCGTGATGATCGGGGGCGCTGCCGAGGGCCGTGCGGCCGAGGACGAAGGGCGGCGGCGGGGCCTCGCCGGGCGCCGGCAGGCAGTCGTAGAGGTGGTTCTGCGGGTACTGGTTCTTCATCGTGGTGAGCGCGTCGACGAGGGCCTGCAGCTGGTCGTGGCGTGCCTGCGGGCCGGGGCGGGTGTGGCCGGCGTGCAGGTCGAGCCAGTTGCGGTAGGCATGCTCGAAGCGGGCCATGTCGTCGGGGCCGACCCAGCAGATTTTCGGCAGCAGGTGCGCCGGCACCTCGCTGCGGATGGTGTGCTCGACGAAGCGGCGGAAATCCATGTTCTGGAAACGCCCGGCGTAGGCCGGCAGGACGATCTGCAGGCGCCACGAGTAGGGGTCGGCGTCGGCGCAGTCGGTGCAGTCGCTGTCGACGCAGATCGGCAGCAGCGGGTCGTCGAGGGCCGGGTCGGCGTCGCGGACGAATTCGAAGCGGCCGTCGGGCAGGCGGCGCATCGCCGGGCGCAGCAGGAGGTTCTCGAAGACGTACAGCCCTTCGCCGCCGTAGTGCTCGCGCAGGTAGGCGGCGAGGCTGGCGATGGCCGCGGCGGCCGCCTCGCGGCTGGCGAAGCCTTCGTTGCGGCGCGCCAGCAGGTGGCCGTCGGCGGCCGTGATGCGGAAGTAGGACTTGCCGTCGCGGCCGTCGATGATTTCGTAGTGGGCGCTGTCCTGGCCCCGTTCGATGGCTTCGATCATGCGGGCGCGGGCGGCCTCGCGGCTGGCGAAGTGCACGGTGGAGGAGAGCAGGATCTTGTTGTCGACGGCGTGCAGCACGCGGAAGCGGAATTCGTCGTGGCGGTTGTCGGTGGGCTGGGTGTCGAGCTCGGGGTAGGTGTCGTAGGACACCGCGCCGAGGTTGCGGCGCGTGAAGTCGGCGATGCCGAGCAGGCGGGCGAGGCGGCGTTCGAGACCGCTGACCCGTTCGGTGTTCCACAGGTCGGCGGGGTCGTCGGGGCGCTGCGGATAGGCCAGGTTGCGCCGGGTGCCGAGTTCGGTGGCGTCGGCGAGGAAGGCGCATTTGTCGGCGATGAGCTTGGCGTCGCCGTGGCCGAAGGCCGAGGCCATGGTCGCCGCGTAGTCGGAGAAATCCTCGCCGAGGCGGGCCAGCAGGTGGTCGAGCAGGCGCTGCTGGTGGGCGACGGCCTGGTCGGCGCTTTGCTGCAGCACGGCCAGTGCGTGCGGGGTGACGGCGGCGGGATAGAGGCGGGCGTGGTCGGGGATCGAGTCGACGATGCGCGCGGCGAGGGTGCGGGCGCTCCGCAGCGGATCGGCAAAGCGGTCGGCGACCAGGGCCAGGTCGTCGCGGGCGGCGGACAGCAGGTGGCGGCCGGCGACGAGCTGGGCCAGGTCGTTGGCGATCTGCTGGTCGAAGAACAGCAGCCAGGCCTTGAACTGCAGCAGCTGGGTGCGGCGCAGGGGGTCGGATTCGCCGCGCAGGCCGAACTCGCCGAGGCCGTAGAGGGCCGGGAAGTCGAGCTGCAGCGAGCGGTAGGCGGCGAGGTCGCGCCAGCGGCCCACGGGCAGCGGCAGTTCTTCGCGCTGCGGGGTTTCGACGGCGCGGCGGGCTTCGTCCTGCAGCGCCAGCAGGCGCGTGCGCACGCCGGGCGGCATGTCGGCCAGATTCCAGCCGGCCACCGGCAGGCCGCGTTTGCGGAACACCAGCCGGCCGGCCGGCGTCTCGCCGTCGTCGTCGATGGCCAGCCGCGGCAGGTGACCGACCGGGTCCTGGCGGACGTCGACCTGCCAGCGGTTGGCGACCGTCAGCGGGTTGCCGGAGGCGTCGAGCGGGGCGAGCACGATGTCGGTGATCGCCCGCACGCCGGGCACGTCCATCAGGTCGCCGATGAGGTCGGACAGGCGCAGCGTGCGGGGCAGCGCGGAGCGGTCGAGTTCGGTTTCGTCGATGAAGCCGTTGTCGAGGGGCGGGCCTTCGAAGATGTCGGCGACGCTGCGCGGCTGGCCGTCGGCTCCCGGGCGCCGGCGCATGTCGGCAAGGCTGCGGGCGGGCACCGCCGGGGCGATGCTGCGGGCGGCGGCGAACAGCAGGCGGGCGGCGGTTTCGGTGAGGTCGGCGCCGGTGTCGAGGTCGATTTCGGCGCACAGCGCGAAGCGCTGGGTGGGCACCGGGTCGATGGCGATGAAATCCTCGGCGAGGTTGCGGTTGGCTTCGACGGCGGCGCGCACCCGGCGCAGCACGATTTCCTGTTCGGCGAGGGTGTTGTCGCTGTCCATGAAGTCGATGGCGGCGCGGTACAGGCCGCCGAGGCGGACTTCGCGCCAGCGGCCGTGGGCCGGCGGCGCGTAGGCGAGCCGGCGCTGCAGCAGGTCGGCGTAGAGCGGTGGCGCGGTGACGGGCTCGACCCACGCGTTCTTGACACCGGGGAGGTCGATCAGCAGCTTGCGCCAGTCGATGGCGGTGAGCGGCGCCATCGGCAGCACCGCGCGGGCGCGGTGGAACTGCTCGGCCGGCGTGGCGGCGAACGGCGGCGCGGCGGCGGGCGGTGGCGTGAGCAGGTCGGCGAACGGCTGGCTGGCCCGGTAGCCGAGTTCGGCCAGGGCCCAGGTGGCGAGTTCGAGGGTGGTGATGCCGGGGTCGTGGATGTTGTGGTCGGTCCACGTCTGGCCGGCGAGCTGGCGCAGCAGCGCGAGGGCCTCGGCATACAGCGCGGCGGCGTCGCGGCCGGCGGGTTCGGCGGCGCGCGAGAGGGTGACGGGCTTGGACGGGCTGGCCATCAGCGGACCTCGTCGATCAGATGCCCGGCCGCCGAGACGAGGATCGTGTCGGGGGCGTCGGGGGCGAGTTCGGGGCGGTCGTCGGCCGGGGTGTCGGCGAAGTGCAGGCGGAAGTCGGTGACGTAGTCGACCCATTCGAGGCTCTCGACGAAATCGACGAGGGCCGAGCGGATCACCCGGCCGCCGAAGTCGAGCGGGCGTTCGGCGTCGAAGGCCCACGGCGACAGCGCGCGGACCAGCGCGTCGTTGATCTGCCGGCGGTAGTAGCTGAAGGCGTAGCCGCCGCGCATGGCGACCCGGAAGTCGGCGGTGACCGCCCGGTAGCGCGGGTTGCGGACGGTCAGCCGGCTGGCGTCGAGGGCCATCGGGCCGCGGGCGAGGATGTGGCTGCGGATGCGTTCGAGGGTGTCGAGATCGACGCGCGGTTGCAGCGGGTCGACGGCGTTGCGGTGGCGCAGGTCGGGCACCACGACGAGCATCGTGTGGCCGGGCGCGAACCACGAGTCGGGGCTGGCGTGGGGGATGCACTTGACCCGCTCGACCGCCGGGAAGGCTTGCAGCACGAGGTGCTCGTAATCCCACCCGGCGAGCGCGCGGCCGCGGTGGCGCAGGCGTTCGGTGGCGCGGCGGGCGAGCGCGGCGTCGTCTTCCCGCAGCGCGCCGCCGAAGGAGGCGTAGGGCTGGGTGAGCGTCTTGAGGCCGGCCGGCGGCTGCACGAAGCGGGCGATGCTGCCGGCCGGCAGGGCGCTGGCGAGGTGGCTGGCGGCGTTGTGGCGGTCTTCGAAGGCGACTTCGACGGCGTTGGGGTGGACGCCCAGCAGCCGGCAGGCGGCGCCGGGCTGGTCGGGGATCGCCGCGCGCAGCCACACCAGCCCGGCCGGCAGGCGGCTGTTGTCGGTGCTGGTCTCGGCGGGGAGGGTGACGGCGACCAGGCCGCTGGTGCGCAGGTCGCGGGTGGTGTCGAGGCTGAGGGCGGTGCCGCGGGCAAGGGGCAGCCAGGCGTTGTCGGCGAGTACCGACCAGTTCAGCGGCTGGGTCCGGGCCAGCGGGTCGGCGCTGCCCTCGGCG
>SSSX01000154.1 GCA_015657735.1 Zoogloeaceae bacterium | reverse complement strand
TGGTCCGACGAGACGTACCGGATGCTTGGGGTGCGGTCCGGTGCGATACCAACGCTCCGCACCTTTTTCGACCTGATCCACCCCGACGACCGGGAGCGCGTTGCGGCCGCCTGGCAGGCAGCCCTCGCCGGAGCTCCGTTCGATATCGAGCACCGCATCGTCGTCGGCGAAACCCTGTGGGTCAGAGCGCAGGCCGATGTGCAGTTCGACGAGGCGGGCCAGGCGGTCTGCGCGATCGGAGTGATCCAGGACATCACCGCCAAAAAAGGCTCCGACGAGAAACTGGAACAGGCCAGGGCCTTGCTGCTTTCGGCGATCAATACCATAGGCGAAGCCTTCGTCATTTACGACCCCGATGAACGCCTTTACCTGTGCAACGAGCAGTACCGCAAGTTCTATCCTGCCTCGGCGCCGGCCATCCAGCCCGGCAACAGCTTCGAAAACATCCTGCGCTACGGACTGCAACACGGCCAGTACACCGAGGCGCTGGGGCGCGAGGACGAATGGCTGGCCGAACGCCTGCGGCAGCATCGCGATGCCAATTCCGATCTCCTCCAGCCGCTGACCGACGGGCGCTGGCTGCGCATCCTGGAGCGCCGCACGCCGGAGGGCTATATCGTCGGTTTCCGTGTCGATGTCACGCCGCTGATGCGCGCCAAGGAGGCGGCGGTGGCCGCCAATCAGGCAAAGAGCACCTTCCTGGCGACCATGAGCCATGAAATCCGTACGCCCATGAACGGCATTCTGGGCATGGCGCAACTTCTGCTGAGCGACGAGGTGTCCGACACCGAGCGGCGCAATTACGCACGCACCATTCTCAATTCCGGCCAGACCCTGCTGACCTTGCTGAACGATATCCTGGATTTTTCGAAGATCGAATCGGGCAAATTCTCGATCGAAAAGCGGCTATTTGACCTTGCGCAGATCGTGCGGGAGACGGCCGTCCTTTTTGGCAGCAGCGTCCAGGGCAAGGGGCTTGCACTGTCCTGGTCGACGACGGATATCGATGGCCGCCGCTATATGGGCGATTCCCACCGGATCGGCCAGATGCTCGCCAATCTTGTCGGCAATGCGATCAAATTCACCGAGGCCGGCAGCATCGCCATCGAGGCGAGGCTGATCGAATGCGAGGGCGAGACCGCCGAGATCGAGCTGGCCGTGCGGGATACGGGGATCGGGGTCACCGAGGAGCAAAAGTCGAAGCTGTTCATGCCGTTTACCCAGGCTGACAGTTCGATCACCCGCAAATACGGGGGGTCCGGCCTGGGGCTGTCGATCGTCCGCAGCCTCGCCAGGCTCATGGAGGGGGATGCCGGCGTGGATAGCGAAGCGGGCAAGGGCAGCCGGTTCTGGTTCCGCATCCGGCTAAAGACGGTTCCGCTGGCCCAGGAGGCGCGACAGTCCGAGCGCCCCACTGCCATCCGCCTGGCGCCCCGCTTCACGGGCAAGGTTCTCGTCGTCGAGGACAATCCCACCAACCAGAAGGTCATTGTTGCGATGCTGACATCCCTGGGCTTGCAGTCGCGTGTCGCCGAGAATGGGCAGGAGGGCGTCCGGATGGCGCACAGCGGTGAAGTTTTCGACCTGATCCTGATGGATCTGCAGATGCCCGTCCTCGATGGATACCAGGCCACGATGCAGATCCGGGCCTCCGAAGCCGCTGCCGGCGGCATCCGTCATCCCATTGTGGCGCTCACCGCGCATGTCTTCGACGAGGACCGGGAAAAGGCGCTAGCCGCCGGCATGGACGACTTCATGACCAAGCCGGTGAACATCGACGTCTTGACCGCACTCCTGGCCCGATTTATGCCGCATGAACCCGGTTCGCCGGCAACTGCCGATCCACCGCGGCGCCCCATCGATCTGGCGCAACTCTTTCCCCTTCTGACGGAGCTGATAGCGTTGCTCAGAGAACACAAATACAAGGCGGTCGCCGTTTTCGAAAAAGTGCAGGAGATCACCGATGGCACGGATCTGGAACCGGAATTCGCCAAGCTTGGGCAATTCATGAGTGACATGGCTTTCAAACCTGCCTTGCAGGAAATACGTCGAATAGCCACAGCACATGCCTGGAGGCTGGAGGAACAATGAAAAGCAGACCCGCCATTCTGGCGATCGACGATCAGCCGGTAAATCTCAAAACCCTCGGTGCGGCGCTCGTCGACGATTACGATTTTCTGGTCGCCCTCTCGGGCGAGGAGGGTCTGGCGTTAGCCGCCGCCGCGATGCCGGATTTGATCCTGCTCGACTGCATGATGCCGGGAATGGATGGTTTCGAGGTCTGCCGGCGCCTCAAGGCCGACCCGCGCTTCAAGGATATTCCCGTCGTTTTCATCACCGCGCTTTCGGAAACCGATGTCGAAGAGGCCGGGCTCGAACTCGGCGCGGCCGACTATCTTCTGAAACCGATCAATGTCCCGATCGCCAGACTCCGTATCCACAATCTTCTCGAGCGGGAGTCGCTGCGCCAGCAGTTGAAGCGGCATCACGATGAACTCGAAGAACTGGTCAAGAAGCGTACCTTGAGTCTTTCGATTGCCAAGGAAGCGGCGGAGGGCGCCAATCGACTCAAGGCCACCATTCTCGCCAATATCAGCCACGAGTTTCGTACCCCCATGAACGGCATCATGGGCACGCTGGCCTTGGCCAGACGACGGGTCCAGGATCCGAAGGTTCTGAATTACCTTGTGAAGGCCGAGCAGGCGGCCGAGAGTCTGCTGGGGAAACTGACCGGCTTGCTGGATTTCGCGTTCGCCGAATCCAACCGCCTGACCCTCGAACGGGTGCAGTTCTGCATTGCAGACGTCACCGCCAAAGCCAGAGGCGAATTGGAGGCCGTCTGGCAAGCAAAAGGACTGACGGTCAATTTTCACGACGCCGCGCAGCCCGATTCGTCGCCGGCCCAGCTTATCGGCGATCCGCTGCGTATTGAGCAGATACTGCGGGAGTTGATCGATAACGCGATCAAGTTCAGTCAGCAGGGAAGCATCACGATATGTTCCTCCATCGAGACGGACGCCGAAGGGAAGCCCTGGCTTCTGTTGCAGGTTCGCGATGAGGGAATCGGAATTGCGGACCACGATTTGGAACGTATCTTCGAACCTTTCCTGCAAGTCGATGGATCATCGACGCGTCACTATGGCGGCAACGGCATCGGCCTCGCCCTCTGCCAGCAGCTGGCAAAATACATGGGGGGGGAAATTACCGTTAGCAGTGCCCTCGGGCAAGGTTCGACATTTTCGCTGCGTATTCCGACGGAGCTATGCCCGGCTCCGCTATCGAACCGGGATTCCGCTGGCGATGCCACCTCTGAACTCCGCGCCCGCCATGCCGGCGCGGCGGTCCTTGTCGTCGAGGACGACTGTTCGATCCAGGCATTCATCAAGGCAATACTCGAATTCGCCGGGCTCGACGTTGTCGTTGCCGGCGACGGTTCTGACGCCATCGAAATGGCCGCGGAAAGGAAATTCGAACTGGTCTTGATGGAGCTGGTCATGCCCGGCGTTTCCGGACTCGAAGCCGCCAGAACGATTCGCGCCTTGCCGGATTATCGAAATACCCCGATATTGGCGGCAACGGCAACGGCAAGGGCTTTCGAGGAGGATCGCGAAGCCTGCCTGCAGGCCGGGATCAATGCACAGATACCCAAGCCGATCACCAGGGAAGTGCTGGTGAGCGCCGTCCTGCAATGGCTGGACGGAGGAAAAAGCTCGGGCGTGGGAACGAATTGAATGGAAGCCATCATGCCGCAGCAGATTGAAGTCTTCCCCTGGAACCAGAATTTCGCGACCGGTATCGACGAAATCGACGAGCAGCACAAACGCCTGGTCGAACTGCTCAATATCCTGGTCGGACATATGGCTTTCCAGTCCGATGTGCCGACGTTGAACAGGGTTTTTGACGAACTGAAAAATTACACCGTCGTTCATTTTTCGACGGAAGAAAAAATCTGGCAGAAATACTTCGGCAGCGATCCGTGGGGGGCGTGGCACGCGAGCGCCCACGAAGATTTCGTGGCCAAGATTCTCGACATCAAAGCCAAGGAAAGTGAAGAAACAACCGACGAGGTGATCGAAGAAATCGTCAGTTTCCTCACCCATTGGCTGGCCTTGCACATCATCGAGTCGGACAAGCGTATGGCCAAGGTCGTTCTTGCCCTGCCGTCAGGCATCTCGCTGGAACAAGCCAAGGATCTGGCCAACAAGGAAATGGCCGGGGCAACCCGGGTCCTGATCGA
>SSSX01000001.1 GCA_015657735.1 Zoogloeaceae bacterium | reverse complement strand
TGCTGGTCGCCTGGGTGGTCGAACGCTTCGTGCTGCGCAAGCTGGTCAACCAGGAAGGGGCGACCCTGCTGATGGTCACCCTGGGCATCACCTACGTGCTCGAAGGCATCGGCCAGACGGTGTTCGGCAGCGAGATCTACAACATCGACGTCGGCATGCCGAAGGATCCGGTGCTGATGTTCGAGAGCGTTTTCGAGGGCGGCATCCTGATCAACAAGGAAGACTTCATCGCCGCCCTGATCGCCGCCCTGCTGGTCGGCCTGCTCTCGCTGTTCTTCCAGAAGACGCCAGTCGGTCGCGCCCTGCGCGCGGTGGCCGACGATCACCAGGCAGCGCTGTCGATCGGCATCCCGCTCAACCGCATCTGGGTCATCGTCTGGCTGGTTGCCGGCATCGTCGCCCTGGTCGCCGGCATCATCTGGGGTTCCAAATTGGGCGTCCAGTTCTCGCTGGCCACAGTAGCCCTGCGCGCCCTGCCGGTGGTCATCCTCGGCGGCCTGACCTCGGTGCCGGGGGCCATCGTGGGCGGCCTTATCATCGGCGTCGGCGAGAAACTGTCCGAGGTCTATATCGGGCCGATGGTCGGCGGCGGCATCGAAATCTGGTTCGCTTATGTCCTTGCCCTGGTCTTCCTGCTGTTCCGGCCGCAGGGCCTGTTCGGCGAGAAAATCATCGACCGCGTCTGACCGCCAGGAGAAACCAACGTGCTCTATCGTGAAAACGGCCAGTTCAAGACTTCCTATGCGGCCGACCAGCAAGTGTTCACCATCGCCCAGGACAAGTGGTTCGTGCTCGGCGTCATCGCCTTCGCTTTCATCGGCGTGCCGATGCTGGTGGACGAATACATGTTCCGCGCCATCCTGATTCCTTTCCTGATCCTGTCGCTGGCCGCGCTGGGGGTCAATCTGCTGGTCGGCTATTGCGGCCAGATCACGCTCGGTGCCGGCGCCTTCATGGCCATCGGCGCCTACGCCGCGTACAACTTCTTCGTGCGTATCGAAGGCATGCCGGTGGTGCTCGCCATGTTGCTGGGCGGCGGCGTTTCGGCGGCCATGGGCGTCCTCTTCGGCATCCCCAGCCTGCGCGTACGCGGTCTCTACCTGGCGGTGGCCACGCTGGCCGCCCAGTTCTTCTGCGACTGGGCCTTCCTGCGTATTTCGTGGTTCACCAACGATTCGTCGTCCGGTTCGGTGTCGGTGTCCAACCTCAAGATGTTCGCCTGGACCATCGATTCGCCGGTCGATAAATACCTGTTCTGCCTAGGCGTCATGGTCGTCTTCGCCGTGCTAGCCAAGAACCTGACGCGGGCCACTGTCGGTCGGCAGTGGATGGCGATCCGCGACATGGACGTGGCGGCCGA
>SSSX01000153.1 GCA_015657735.1 Zoogloeaceae bacterium | reverse complement strand
GTGGCCAGCGCGTTGCCGGCGTAGATCGGACGCACGAAGGTGTCGGCGGATTCGACCGCGACGATGTCGGAAATCTGCGCCACGTCGAGCAGCGCGGCGACGCGCGGCAGGACGTTCTTGCCGAAGGTGGTGGCGGGGGCCAGCACGTGGCTGTAGCCGCCGGCCCTGACCACGTCGACCAGCAGCGCGGCGATGTTCTCGGCGCCGTGGTCGGCGTAGGCGGCGGCATCGGCCACCTTGACCCTGGCGACGCCGGCCAGCCCGGCCGCCGCTTCGGCGGCGGCGCCGCAGCCGGCGCCGGCGACCAGCACTTCGATGTCGCCACCGAGCCTGGCGGCGGCGGTGACGGTGTTGAGGGTGGCGGCCTTCAGGCTGCCGTTGTCGTGTTCGGCGATGACGAGGATGGGCATTGTGTGTCTCCGGATTCGTCAGGTGCTCACAGCACCTTGGCTTCGTTCTTGAGCTTCTCGACGAGCTGGGCCACGTCGGCAACCTTCACGCCGGCGCTGCGCGCGGCCGGTTCGACGACCTTCAGGGTGGTCAGGCGCGGGGTCACGTCGACGCCCAGATCGGCCGGCTTGACGGTGTCGAGCGGCTTCTTCTTGGCCTTCATGATGTTGGGCAGCGTCGCGTAGCGCGGCTCGTTGAGGCGCAGGTCGGTGGTGATCACCGCCGGCAGCGGCAGGGCCAGGGTTTCGAGGCCGCCGTCGATTTCGCGGGTCACGCGCACGCCGTCGCCGGCCAGTTCGACCTTCGAGGCGAAGGTGGCCTGCGGCCAGCCGAGCAGCGCGGCGAGCATCTGGCCGGTCTGGTTGGAGTCGTCGTCGATGGCCTGCTTGCCGAGGATCACCAGCTTCGGCTGCTCCTTGGCGACGATGGCCTGCAGCAGCTTGGCGACCGCCAGCGGCTGCAGGTCGGCGTCGGATTCGACCAGGATGCCGCGGTCGGCGCCGATGGCCATCGCGGTGCGCAGGGTTTCCTGGCACTGCGCGACGCCGGCGGAGACGGCGACCACCTCGGTGGCGATGCCGGCTTCCTTCAGGCGCACGGCTTCCTCGACGGCGATCTCGTCGAAGGGGTTCATGGCCATCTTGACGTTGGCCAGCTCGACGCCGCTCTGGTCGGCCTTGACGCGGATTTTGACGTTGTAATCGACGACCCGCTTGATGGGTACGAGAATCTTCATCTGAACTTGTCTCCGTTCTTCTGCCTGGTTGCCGGATTGCCCGGGATCGGGGCGAAGATTCGCAGACAAAGTTGTCGGAAGTTTGGTGCAAATGTACTCAATCATGTCCGGGGCTTCGCGGCCGGCGGCGGCTGGCTAGAATCCGGAAAAAGTTGCAGGAAGCGGAGCAGTCATGAGCGAACAGGAGAACGATCAGAGCCGGGGTGCGGCGGGTGCGGATGCCCCGTCCTTCGACCGGCGCTACCGGGAGATGCTGGGGGCCGGGCTCGACCTGCTCGACCAGGGCGTTACCGTGTTCGACGCCGACCTGCGCATGGTGGCGTGGAACGAGACCTTCCTGCGCCTGCTCGATTTCCCCGAGTCGCTGGCCCGCGAGGGGGTCAGCTTCGAGGATTTCATCCGCTACAACGCCGAACGCGGCGACTACGGCCCGGGCGATCCGGCCCGCCAGATCGCCGAGCGGGTCGCCCGCGCGAAGAGCTTCCAGCCGCATGTCACCGAGCGGGTGCGGCCGAACGGGCAGATCCTGTCGATCCGCGGCTTTCCGCTGCCCTACCAGGGTTTCATCACGGTCTATACCGACATCACCGGCCAGCGCCACAGCCAGGAGCAGATCGCCCGCCACCAGGCCGAGCTGGAAGAGCACATCCGGTCGCGCACCGAGGCGCTGACCCGCGCGAATGCCGAACTCACCGCCGCCGTCGAGTCGAACAAGGCCATCACCGCCGCGTTGCAGCGCAGCGAGCAGCGTCTGCGGGAGATCACCGACGCGATCCCGGCGGCGATCGCCTATTTCGACAACGAATGGATCTACCGCTACGCCAACAAGGGCTACGCCGAGTGGTTCGGCTGGTCGGCGCACGAGGTGGAAGGGCGGCGGATCCGCGACGTGATCGGCCAGGAGGTGTTCGCCATCGTCGCGCCGTGGGTGACCCGCGCGCTGGCCGGCGAGCGGGTGTCGTACGAATACGCGATGACCGGCCGCGACGGCACGCCGGTCCAGGCCCGCAGCACGCTGGTGCCCGACATCGCCGACGGCCGGGTGATCGGCTGTTACGTGCATTCGGTCGACGTCACCGAAAGCCGGCGCACCCAGGCGGCGCTGGCCCAGGCCCAGAAGATGGAAGCCATCGGCCAGCTCACCGGCGGCCTCGCCCACGATTTCAACAACATGCTGACGGTGGTCATCGGCAACCTGGTGGCGCTGAAGGAAAACCACCCGGACGACCCGCTGACCGAAAATTTCGTCGAGCCGGCGATGCACGCCGCCAACCGCGGCGCCGAGCTGATCCGCCGCCTGCTCGGCTTTGCCCGCCGCCAGCCGCTGGAACCGCGACCGCTGGAAGTCAACGAACTGATCCTCGGCATGTCGAAGCTGATCCGCCGCTCGCTGCCGGGCACCATCGCGGTCAGCACGGCCAGCCGCGAGCCCTGTCTGGTGGCGATGGTCGATGCCCACCAGCTCGAAAACGCGCTGCTCAACCTGGCCCTCAACGCCCGCGACGCGATGCCCAACGGCGGCGAACTGCGCATCGAATCGTCGCTGGAGCACCTTGACGCCCGCGCCGCCGCCGATCTCGAAGTGCCGCCCGGCGACTACGTGCAGATCGCCGTCAGCGACAACGGCATGGGCATGGACGGCAGCACGCTGGCGCGGGTCTTCGAACCCTTTTTCACCACCAAGCAGTTCGGCATGGGCAGCGGGCTGGGCATGTCGATGGTGTACGGCTTCGTCAAGCAGTCCGGCGGCGGCGTGCGCATCCGCAGCCGGCAGGCCCGCGGCACGACGGTGGCGCTGCTGCTGCCGAGCGTCGCCGAAAGCGATCAGCCCGCGGCGCAGCCGGCGCTCGCCGCGCCCCTCGACGAAAGCGGCCTGGCCGGCAAGCTGGTGCTGCTCGCCGAGGACGACGCCGACGTGCGCACCGTGGTGCGCATGCAGCTCGCCGAGCTCGGCTGCGCGGTGGTCGAGGCCGAGAACGGCGCCGAGGCGGCCGACATGGTCGAGAACATCCCGGCCATCGCGCTGGTGATCTCCGACGTGGTGATGCCCGGCACGATGGACGGCCGGGCGCTGGCGCGCTTCGTGCGGCGCTTCCGGCCCGAGCTGCCGATGGTGCTGATGAGCGGCTTCGCCGACGCCGGCGAGGGCAGCGACCCGTCGCTGCCGCTGCTCGCCAAACCCTTCTCGCGCGACAAGCTGCTCGCCGCCTTGCGTCCGCTGGCGGCTTGAGCCAAGCTAGGCCATGGCCCCGACCCGCAAACCCGAACTGATCTACGTCGTCGAGGACGAGGCAGCCATCGCCCGCCTGATCGCCGACACGCTCGAACGATTCGGTTATCGCACCGAACTGTTCCGCACCGCCGAAGCCTTCTTCCACGGCCTGCGTCATCAGGTGCCGGACCTCGTGGTGCTCGACCTCGGCCTGCCAGACATGGACGGCATGGCGGTGCTCCAGCAGCTGCGCGGCAAGCACAGCTGCGGCCTGCTCGTCGTCACCGGCCGCGGCGACACCCACGATCGCGTCATGGGCCTCGAACTGGGTGCCGACGACTACGTCGTCAAGCCCTTCGAGCCGCGCGAGCTGATCGCCCGCGTGCGCAGCATCCTGCGCCGCTATCCGGGGCTGCCGGCGGGGCCGGCCGACCCGTCGCAGCGGGTCGCCGAGTTTGCCGGCTGGCGCTTCGAGCCGGGCAGCAACACCCTCGTCAGCCCCGGCGGGCAGCCGGAAACCCTCAGCACCGCCGAGGCGCAGCTGCTCGGCGTGCTGCTCGCCCACCCCAACCACATCCTGACCCGCGAGCAGCTCCTCGACGGCCGCGACGTGTCGGCGCTCGACCGCAGCATCGACCTGCGCATCTCGCGCCTGCGCCGCCGCTTCGAGGAAAACCCGCAGCACGCCAAGCTGATCAAGACGGTCTATGGCGCCGGCTATCTGCTGGCGGCCACGGTCAGCTGGTCGTGAGCTAACTCAGGTGCGCGGCACGACGTCGATCGTGCGGCGCTCGTCGGCAAAGCCGCGCTTCAGCTCGGCGGGCAGGCGGCTCACCAGCCAGGCGATGACGAGCGGAATCAGCACCAGATCGTCCACGATGCCGATCAGCGGCAGCACGTCGGGGATCAGATCGACCGGCGACAGCAGGTAGAGGCCGATCAGCGCCACCGCGGGCACCAGCCACGCCGGTCGCGCCGGGTGGCGCAGCGCGTACCACAGGATGGCGACGTCCTTGCGGACCAGGGCGTAGAGGGCGGCGAGCTTCTTGAACATGGATGCGTTCTCCGGGGTGGCTGGGAGCATGGATCGGGTTGGACGCGGCGGCGTGGCGGAAAGTGCCGCCGGCCTTGTAAGCGGAGGTAAGCGGCGGGCCGGCGCTGCGGCATATGGTCGCAGCCGGCACGGCGCCGTGACGCGGCCCGGCCGCCCGCGTTAAGCTCCGCGGCTTCAACCCGAGGAGTTCCCGATGCATGTTTCGCTGAAGATGGCCGGACTGGCGCTGGCCGGCCTGTTCGCCGGCGCCGCCGCTGCGGCCGACCTGGACGTTGCCAACCCGTGGGTGCGCGGCACCGTCGCCGCCCAGAAGGCCACCGGCGCCTTCATGCAGCTGTCGAGCAAGGGCGGGGTGACCCTCGTCGGCGCTGCCAGCCCGGCCGCCGGCATCGTCGAGATCCACGAGATGTCGATGGCCGGCAACGTGATGAAGATGCGCGCCGTGCCGCGCCTCGAGGTGCCGCCGGGCACGCCGCTGGAGTTCCGGCCGGGCAGCTACCACGTGATGCTGATCGACCTCAAGAAGCCGCTCGCGAAGGGCGACGTCGTGCCGATCACGCTGAAGGTCGAGGGCCGCGACAAGAAGGTCGAGACCGTCGAGGTGCAGGCCGAAGTCCGCGACCTGACCGCCCCGCCGGCAATGGAACACCGACACTGAGCGGTGTTCCCGCGGCGCGGCGGCCTCCGCCGCGCCCCGGGCCGGCCCCCGCCGCCGGCCGGGCGCGTTACACTCCGCGGCCCGCCTGTTTCCGCGCCGCCTCTCCATGACCCACCCAGGCCACCGCCTCGGGCTCCTCTTCGCCGTTCTCGGCGCGGTGGGCTTCTCGTTCAAGGCCATTCTGATCAAGCTGGCCTATCCGTACGGCGTCGATGCGATCACGCTGCTGGCGCTGCGCATGGGCCTGTCGCTGCCATTCTTCGTCGCGCTCGGCTGGGCCGACCGGCTGCGCCGCCGGCCGCCGCCGCTGGCCCGCGGCGATGTGATGCTGCTGCTGGCCCTCGGTCTGGCCGGCTACTACCTCGCCAGCTACCTCGATTTTCTCGGCCTGCAGTACATCTCGGCGGCCCTCGAGCGGCTGATCCTGTTCGCCTACCCGACCCTCGTCGTGGTCCTCTCGGCGTTCTTTCTCGGCAAACCGGTGAGCCGCCGCGCGATCGGCTGCATCGTGCTGTGCTACGCCGGCATCGCGCTGGCGGTGGCCCACGACCTGCATGGCGCCGGCACCGCCCGCGACGTGTGGATCGGCGGCGCCCTGGTGTTCGCCAGCGCCGTGTCCTACGCGCTGTACCTGATGGGCAACGGCCAGGCGGTCGGCCGCCTCGGCGCGGCGCGGGTCACCGCCTGGGCCAGTTCGGCGGCCTGCCTGATGTGTCTGGCCCACTTCGCGGTGACGCGTCCGCTGGGCCTGCTGGTCCAGCCGGCGCCGGTGCTGTTGCTCGCCGCAGCGATGGCGCTGTTCTCGACGGTGCTGCCGGTGTGGATGATCTCCGAGGCCATCCGCCGCCTCGGGGCCGGCCCGGTGTCGCTGATCGGCACCCTCGGGCCGGTCATCACGCTGTTCCTCGGCTGGCTGATCCTCGCCGAGCCGGTCGGCCTGTTCCAGCTTCTCGGCGGCGCGCTGGTGGTGGCCGGGGTGGTGCTGGTGGGCAAGAAGGGAGCCTGAGCGCGGCGGCGGGCGCTCACTCCCGCGCGCCCGGCACGCCCAGCAGGTAGCTCCGCAGCGCTTCGATGGCATGGCGGACCTTGGCCGGCTGCGCGTCGCGCTGCGGCGTGACGGCCCACACCGGCAGGGCCGGCAGCTGCCAGCCGGCGAGCACCGGCACCAGCCGGCCGCGGCGCAGTTCGTCGTCGATGTCGGCGCGCACCATCAGCGCCAGGCCCAGCCCGGCCAGGCACATCTGCTGCAGGGCCATGTGGTTGTTGGTGGTGAGGCGTGCCTCGACCTGCAGGCTGCGGCTGCTGCCGTCGGGGCCGGTCAGACGCAGGTCGATGTCGGCGCCGCCTTCCGGCGTGACGACGGCGATCCAGCGGTGGGCCGCCAGATCGTCCGGCGTGCGCGCCTCGCCGGCGGCGGCGACATAGCCCGGCGCCGCGCACAGCACCCATTCCAGCCCGCACAGGCGGCGCGC
>SSSX01000895.1 GCA_015657735.1 Zoogloeaceae bacterium | reverse complement strand
TGATTGCCGACACTTCGAAGTGGCGCTCGACCGGGCCGTAGGCGTCCAGGAAGGCGGTGACGCGTTGGCGGCGTTCGTCGTCGTCGGGGATCAGGTCGAGCTTGTTGAGCACCAGCCAGCGGCGCTTGTTGTACAGCTCGTCGTCGTACTTGCGCAGCTCCTCGATGATCGCGTGGGCGTCGTGGACGGGGTCGGCGTCGGGGTCGAAAGGGGCGATGTCGACGATGTGGAGCAGGATGTGGGTGCGCTGCAGGTGGCGCAGGAACTGGTGGCCGAGGCCGGCACCGTCGGCGGCGCCTTCGATCAGGCCGGGAATGTCGGCGATCACGAAGCTGCGGTTTTCGGAGGTGCGCACGACGCCCAGATTGGGCGCCAAGGTCGTGAAGGGGTAGTCGGCAACCTTTGGTTTGGCCGACGAGACGGCGCGGATGAAGGTGGACTTGCCGGCGTTGGGCATGCCGAGCAGGCCGACGTCGGCGAGCACCTTGAGCTCGAGGTTGAGGGCCTTGCGCTCGCCTTCGTGGCCCATGGTCTTCTTGCGCGGGGCGCGGTTGGTGGACGTCTTGAAGTGCAGGTTGCCGAGGCCGCCGCGGCCGCCCTTGGCGATGATCACGCGCTTGCCGTCGTGGTCGAGGTCGGCGACGAGCTCGCCGCTGTCCTGCAGCGTGATGATGGTGCCGACCGGCATGCGCAGTTCGATGTCGTCGCCGCCCTTGCCGTAGCAGTCGGCGCCGCGGCCGTTCTCGCCGCGTTCGGCGAGGAAGGTGCGCTTGTAGCGGAAATCGATCAGGGTGTTGAGGTTGCGGTCGGCGATGGCGTAGACGTCGCCACCCTTGCCGCCGTCGCCGCCGTCCGGGCCGCCCATCGGGATGTATTTTTCGCGGCGGAAAGTGGCGGCGCCGTTTCCGCCGTCGCCGGCAATGACTTCAATTCGGGCTTCGTCGAAAAATTTCATGGGTGCTTCCGTGTGGGGCCCGATTCAGGCCCTGAAAGAAAAAAAGCCCTATCGTCGGATAGGGCTTTCGAGACCTGCGGTCGGTGCTTATTCAGCAGCGGCGACGATGCTCACGGTACGACGCTTGTTGGCGCCCTTGACGGTGAACTGCACGGTGCCTTCGGTCAGCGCGAACAGGGTGTGATCCTTGCCGATGCCGACGTTTTCGCCCGGGTGGTATTCGGTGCCGCGCTGGCGAACGATGATGTTGCCGGCGAGGACGAACTGGCCGCCGTAGCGCTTGACGCCAAGGCGTTTGCTTTCTGAGTCGCGACCGTTACGGGAACTGCCGCCAGCCTTTTTGTGTGCCATGTCGGTTTCTCCTTGTTAGGCCGAGATTGCTTCGATGCGAAGCTCGGTGTAGTTCTGACGGTGGCCCTGATGCTTCTGGTAGTGCTTGCGACGGCGCATCTTGAAGATCTTGACCTTGTCGTGACGGCCGTGCGAAACCACGGTGGCCGTGACGGTGGCGCCGGCAACCACGGGGGTGCCGATCTTGACCGACTCGCCTTCACCGACCATGAAAACCTGGTCGATGGTGATCTGCGAGCCCACGTCTGCCGGTATCTGTTCTACTTTGAGTTTTTCGCCGGCGACGACGCGATACTGCTTGCCGCCGGTTTTTATGACCGCGTACATGGATGTACTCCGATTGAAGGGTTTTCAGGAAACGCGCAAGTATATAGGGCGAAGGATGCCCCGTCAAACGGGATTTGCGTTTCCCGTCAGCGACCTAGGCGTTCCTGAAGGATCTTCCAGGCACCGTCGCGGAGTGCCAGTTCGATGGTCTTGGTTTCGTTGAGGTTCAGGGCGCCGGCGCGATACGACTGGGCGAAGCGGGCGGTGGCGCGGTCGCCGCGGGTGGTGATGTCGAGGCCGTCGATGCGGATCGCGAGGGCGCCGGGACGCGACAGGCGCTGGCGGCGCTGTTCGAGCCAGTCCGCGCGGCTCAGCGCCTGGGCGGGGGTGAAGTCGTCGGCGTAATGCCCGAGGTAGGCGGGGATGTCCTTGCGTTCCCAGGCGGCGATCCAGGCCTGCAGGGTGGCGGTGATGGCTTCGCTGGCGGGCGGCGCGGCGGGGGCCGGTGCGGCTGCGGGCGGCGGCAGCGGGGCGGGCGCGGGAGCCGGTCTGGCCCCTGCCCGGGTGTCGTCGACCGGAGCCGCCACGATAGGTGGCGACGGGGCGGTGGCGGAGGGCGGCACCGGCGACGTAGCCCCGTTGCGGGCGAGGTGGGCGACTTCCGGGGGGAGGATGTTTTCGGTGCCCGATACGAAGCCGCCGTTGGCCGGTGTCGGCGGCGCCAGGGCCGGGGCGGAGGCGGAGGCGGAGGCCTTCGCGGGCGCGGGCCGGGCCGGGGCTTCGGCGGTGTTCCGCGCCGCGCCACTGAGCGGAGATCGCCCTTCGAGGTTGAACTTGACGATGAAGATCGCGGAGACGAACAGGAACATGGCAACGACACCGGCCAGCAGCCACAGCACGGTTTGTGCGGCGGACAGGGGGCGGTGTGGCTGGTAGCGGGCCGGGCTGGCGGTGGAGGAGGTCATGGGGCCGGACAGGTGAATGCTGTTTCGGCGGATTTTAGGGCGACCTTCCCGCGGCTGTTTGTAACATTCCTCGGCCAGACCGCGAATCTGACGCAAGTTAACAGTCGGTGTGCGAAATGTACGCGGCGGCGCCCGGATCAGGGCAGGCGGAGGAGGATGCGCATCGCGCTGGTGACGTCGGCGCGCTCGAGGTAGCCGATGAGGTTGGGGGTGTCGGCGAGCCACTGGCGGGCTTCGGCGACGGATTCGGCTTCGAGCGGGGGGGTGGTGCGGCCGGTGAATACCAGGCGCGACCGGTAGGCGACGATCTGCGAGGGGTTCTTGCTGGTGAGCTTGAGGTAGAAGTCGTCCCGCACGGGGCCGTTGGGGAGGTCGACGAGCTTGACCGGGGTGCCGTCGCCGAGGGTGGTGGTACGGCCGAGATAGAGTTTTTCGGCCTGCTCGCGGCTGAGTTCGACGGGGCCGCTGCGCTGGCTCGTGACGACGACCAGCTCCGCCCGACTGGCGGCGGGGCTGAGCAGGGCGATGAGGGTCAGGAGTCGGAGGAGCAGTCGCAACATCGGCTGTCAGAACACGAAGTCCAGCGAGAAGCTGATGAGGTGGACGGGGGTGGCGGGCTTCATGTATTCGGCCAGCGAGTCGGAGGTGAACATGCCGCGACCGCCGGGGGCGGGGGTGACGCGTTCGATCTGGCTCTTGAGCGCGATGTTGCGGGCGACGTCCCAGCGCATGCCGAGCGCGACGCTGTGCTGGGCGGTGTTGCGGGCGGTGTTGTAGAGCCGGACCAGCGGTGTGTAGCCGGCGGCCACGTCGGTGCTGAAAGCCGGCCTGTCCTGGACCTGCTGCGAGAAGGTGACGTACGGGGTGAGGGCGTCGAAGCGGTAGCCGGTGGTGACATACCAGGCGTGGGCGCTGTTGGTGTAGCGGTCGACCTGGCGCTTGACGAATTCGGCGATGGTGATCCAGTTGTTCTTTTCCCACTGGAAGCCGGCCGAGAAGAATTCGGCATGGCCGTCGATGCCGGCGAGTTCGGCCGCGGCGGCGTATTCGCCGTGGGCGATGAACTGCTGGTTGAGGGCCGTGTAGAGGCCGTCGGTCCATTGCAGTTGCAGGTTGGTGCGGGTGTAGCCGGCCTGGGCGGTGAAGCCGGAGCCGGTGAGGCCGAGGCGGATGCCGGTGGCGCTCTTCAGCCGGGCGGAGGCCGAGCGGGCGGTGACCGCGCTGTTGCCGTGCAGGCCCTGCACTTCGAGATCGACCTCGCCGAGCGGGATGCGATAGAGCAGATCGATGCCGTCCAGGTCGGAGAAGGGGTTGAGGCTGTAGACCTCGACCGGCGGGCGCAGCCACGGGGTGGCGTAATTGACGTTGAGCGAGTCGGAGAACATGAAGAACGGCGTGGTGGTGCGTCCGACACGCAGGGTCAGGGCGGGCGTGGCCTGGTAGTTGAGGTAGGCCCAGGTGATGTGGGGGGTGTAGTTGTAGCCGGCGGCCTGGCGCGTGATGGCCTGGACGGTGA
>SSSX01000152.1 GCA_015657735.1 Zoogloeaceae bacterium | reverse complement strand
GACTTCCAGGACGTGCGCACCGCGATGGCCGAGATGGGCCGCGCGATGATGGGCTCCGCCCAGGCCGCCGGCCTCGACCGCGCCCGCATCGCCGCCGAGCAGGCCGCGGTGTCGCCGCTGCTCGAAGGCACCGAGCTCTCCGGCGCCCGCTGCGTGCTGGTCAACATCACCGCCAGCCGCGGTCTGAAGATGGCCGAAGTCCGCGACGCCGTGAAAACCGTCCAGGCCTTCGCCGCCAAGGAAGCTTTCGTCAAGTACGGCACCGTGTTCGACGAGAACATGGAAGACCGCATCCGCGTCACCGTCGTCGCCACCGGCCTCGGCGCCGTGCGCGCGGCGGCCATGCCGCGCAAGATCGAAGTGGTCCGCACCGGTACCGACAACGTGAGCATGGAAGTCGATTACGGCAACCTCGAGCTGCCGGCGGTGATCCGTCGCACCTCCCGCACCACCGTCGAAGCCATGAGCGCCAACGGCATGTCCACGCTGGACATCCCGGCCTTCCTGCGCAAGCAGGCAGACTGATCGCTCAGGGCCACTGCGGTGGCTTGAAGGACGCGCAGCCGGACGTCGCCTCCGTCCGCTGCGCGTTTGTCGTTTCGAGGCCACACGGGATACGATTTGCTGCGGCGCAGCAAATCTCGTATGTTAAGATTCAAAGACTTGAATGCGGATCCCGATCATGTTGAAGCAGCGCACCCTGAAGACCGTTGTCACCGCCACCGGGGTCGGCCTCCACGGCGGCAACAAGGTCACGCTCACCCTGCGTCCGGCCGCGCCGGATACCGGCATCGTCTTCCATCGGGTCGACCTCGATCCGGTCGTCGACCTCCCCGCCGACCCCTACGCCGTATGCGACACCCGCATGTGCTCGGGATTGCAGAAGGGCGACGCCAAGGTCAATACCGTTGAACATCTGATGTCGGCGCTGGCCGGGCTGGGTGTCGACAACGCCCACATCGACGTGGATGCGGCCGAGATTCCGATCCTCGACGGCAGCGCCGGTCCCTTCGTGTTCCTGATCCAGTCCGCCGGCATCGAAGAGCAGCCGGCGCCGAAGCGCTTCCTGCGCGTGACCAAGCCGGTCGAATACGTCGAAGGCGACAAGTGGGTGCGCCTCGAGCCCCACGACGGCTTCAAGCTGAGCTTCTCGATCGTCTTCAACCACCCGGCCATCGACAGCACCGGCACCTCGGTCACCGTCGATTTCGCCGAGCATTCGTACGTGCGCGAGGTGTCCCGCGCGCGTACCTTCGGCTTCATGCAGGACGTCGAGTTCATGCGCGCCAACGGCCTCGGCCTCGGCGGCAGCCTCGACAACGCCATCGTGATGGACGAATACCGGGTGCTCAACGCCGACGGCCTGCGCTACGCCGACGAGTTCGTCAAGCACAAGGTGCTCGACGCGATCGGCGATCTCTATCTCGCCGGCCATCCGCTGCTCGCCTCCTACAGCGCCTACAAGGCCGGCCATGCGCTCAACAACCAGATCCTCCGCGTGCTCCTCGAAGACCGCACGGCCTGGGAGATCGTGACGTTCGAGGAAGAGGCGACCACGCCGCCGGCCGTCGCGCAGCTGTTCGAGCTGGCCCCGGGCTGAGCCGGCGCACGTCATGCTGCTGCTGCGTCTGCTTGCCGTGCTGGTCGGGATCGGCATCGGCGCGTCGGTCTTCGCGTACTTCTTCACCCGCGAGCCGCGCTACCTGGCGCTGGCGTGGCGCCTGTTCCGCTGGGCGCTGATCGTCGCGCTGGTGTTCTTCGCGCTGCTGATCGTCGAACGGGTTTTCGTCACCGTCGCCTGACGGCGCCGGACCGCTCAGCCGGCGTTCCTGACGAAGCGTTTCAGCGCCCGCGCCAGCGGCGAATCGGCCGGCAGGCTGGCGGCCAGCGCGCCGAGGCCGGCGCGGGTCGAATCGCTGACGTGGCGGGCTTCGACCGGCGGCGTGGGCGGGCGGTATTCGGGCACCGCCACCTTCACCTTGATGTCGCGCAGCAGCACGCCGGCGCGGGCAAAGTCGGCCAGCAGGCTCGGCACCGCCTGGCGCAGCTTGACGGCCAGCGCGGCGCTCTCCACATGGATCACCAGATCCTCGCCTTTCAGGTTGGCGACCTTGCAGGCCGCGGCCATGTAGTCGGGCAGCAACTCGCCGAGCAGGCGCTGCAGGCGCAGCAGGCGGCCGGCGTGGGCTTGCAGGCGGGCGAGACTGTCGCCGCTGCCAAGGTAGGTTTCGATCGGGCTGGTGCTGGCCATCAGGGCTTGGAATCCGGGAAAGCGCCCCCATCGTAGGGGGATCGCTGCGTGCAGACAAGAGTGAGCGGCGCCTTGTCCTGCGTCACGGCCGTGTCTTGGCGACATGATAGAATCCGCCCTTTGCCGCGTTTCCCCTTCCAAATCAAATGATCGCAGGCCTTCTCAAGAAAATTTTCGGCAGCCGCAACGACCGGCTGATTCGCCAGTACAGTCAGAAAGTGCGGGCCATCAACGCACTGGAGCCGAAAATCCAGGCCCTCAGCGACGAGGAGCTGCGTGGCAAGACCGACGAATTCCGCCTGCGCGTCGACAAGGGCGAGAGCCTCGATGCGCTGTTGCCGGAAGCCTTCGCGGTGGTCCGCGAGGCCGGCAGGCGGGTGCACGGCATGCGCCATTTCGACATGCAGATGGTCGGCGGCATGGTCCTGCACGACGGCAAGATCGCCGAAATGCGCACCGGCGAAGGCAAGACCCTGACCGCCACGCTGCCGGTCTACCTCAACGCGCTGTCCGGCAAGGGTGTGCACGTCATCACCGTCAATGATTACCTGGCCAGCCGCGACTCCGACTGGATGGGGCGCATCTACCGCTTCCTGGGTCTCACGGTCGGCTGCAACCTGTCGCAGATGCCCCACGACCAGAAGAAGGAAGCCTACGCGGCGGACATCACCTACGGTACCAACAACGAATTCGGCTTCGACTACCTGCGCGACAACATGGTGTACGAACTGGGCGAGCGCGTGCAGCGCGGCCTGCACTATGCGATCGTCGACGAGGTGGATTCGATCCTCATCGACGAGGCCCGCACGCCGCTGATCATCTCCGGTCAGGCCGAGGACCACACCGAACTCTACCTGCGCATGAATGCGGTGCCGACGCTGCTCAGCCGCCAGGAAGGCGAGGGTGAGAACATCACCCAGCCGGGCGACTACACCGTCGACCTCAAGGCGCATTCGGTGCTTCTCACCGAGCAGGGCCACGAGCACGCCGAGGAAATCCTCACCCGGCTGGGTCTGCTGGCTGAAGGCGCCAGCCTCTACGATCCCGGCAACATCCTGCTGATCCACCACCTCTACGCCGCGCTGCGCGCCCACGCGCTGTACCACAAGGATCAGCATTACGTGGTGCAGAACGGCGAAGTGGTGATCGTCGACGAATTCACCGGCCGCCTGATGGCCGGCCGCCGCTGGTCCGAGGGCCTGCACCAGGCCGTCGAGGCCAAGGAAGGCGTCAAGATCCAGGCCGAGAACCAGACCCTCGCCTCGATCACCTTCCAGAACTACTTCCGCATGTACGGCAAGCTGGCCGGCATGACCGGTACGGCCGACACCGAAGCCTACGAATTCCACCAGATCTACAACCTCGAAACCGTCGTCGTGCCGACCTCCCGTCCGATGATCCGCAAGGATCAGAACGACAAGGTGTATCGCACCCTGAAGGAAAAGCACGACGCGATCACCGCCGACATCCAGGACTGCGTGTCGCGCGGCCAGCCGGTGCTGGTCGGCACCACCTCGATCGAGAATTCGGAGCTGCTGTCCGACCTGCTGACCCGCGCCAAGCTGCCCCACAACGTCCTCAACGCCAAGCAGCACGCCCGCGAGGCCGAGATCGTCGCCGAAGCGGGCCGGCCGGGCGTCATCACCATCGCCACCAACATGGCCGGTCGCGGTACCGACATCGTGTTGGGCGGCAACGTCGAAAAGCCGGTGTCGCTGATCCGCGAGGACGACAAGCTCTCCGACGCCGACAAGGATGCGCAGATCGCCACCTTGCGCGACGAGTGGAAACAGCGCCACGAACAGGTGCTGCAAGCCGGCGGCCTCAAGATCATCGGCACCGAGCGCCACGAATCGCGCCGCATCGACAACCAGCTGCGCGGCCGTTCCGGCCGTCAGGGCGACCCGGGCGAGAGCCGCTTCTACCTGTCGCTGGAAGATCCGCTGATGAAGATCTTCGCCGGCGAGCGCCTCAACGCGATCATGGTCCGCCTCAAGATGCCCGAGGGCGAGGCGATCGAGGCCGGCATGGTGACCCGTTCGCTGGAAACCGCGCAGCGCAAGGTCGAGCAGCGCAACTTCGACATCCGCAAGCAGCTGCTCGAATACGACGACGTCTCCAACGACCAGCGCAAGGTCATCTACCAGCAGCGCAACGAACTGCTCGAGACCGCCGACATCACCGAAACCATCACCGCGATGCGCGAAGGCGTGCTGCACGACCTGTTCCGCATCTACGTGCCGGTCGATTCCGTCGAGGAGCAATGGGACACCGCCGGGCTCGAACTGGCGCTCGAATCCGACTACCAGCTCAAGCTGGCGGTTGGCGAATGGATCAAGGCCGAGCCCAGCATCGGCGACGACGACATCCTGCAACGGCTGCTGGACACCGGCGCCCAGGCCTACGCCGACAAGATCGCGCTGGTGGACGCCGCCGCCTGGCATGGCTTCGAGCGCAACGTGATGCTGCAGAGCCTCGACACCCACTGGCGCGAACACCTGTCGGCCCTCGACCACCTGCGCCAGGGCATCCACCTGCGCGGCTACGCCCAGAAGAACCCCAAGCAGGAATACAAGCGCGAAGCCTTCGAACTGTTCGAAAACCTGCTGCAGGTCGTCCGCACCGAAGTCACCAAGCTGCTGATGACCGTCCAGATCCGTTCCGAGGCCCAGCTCGAACAGGCCGAAACGCCGCCGGAACTCGAAAACGTGCAGTACCACCACGCCGATTACGACGAAGCGCTGGCCACCGCCAACCCGGACCGCGACAGCGCCCAGCCGGTCGCCAACCTGGCGCCGAAGGTCGGCCGCAACGATCCCTGCCCGTGCGGCTCGGGCAAGAAATACAAGCACTGCCACGGCAAGCTGTCCTGAAAAGGGCCGGCAAACCGCCGGCGCCCGCCGATTCCCGCATTCCAGAGCCGCCGCCGGGGCGAGGTCGTTCGCCCCGGCCGGTATGCCGGCGCCGGCCCCGTCCGGCGTCCGGCTGATCGACGCCGGATTGGCGCAGCCTCAAGCTGCAACGTCGCCTGCCGTTATCGGCGAGAGGTGACCGAATGACCCCGAACACGAACACTCCCGATCTTGCCGACTGGATCGGCCGCATCAGTGGCCGGGAAATGCCGGTCTTTGCCCATACCGTGGCGGCGCTGCGCCGGATCGTCGGCGACGAGCGGGCGTCGGCGTCGGTGCTGGCGCAGGTGATCCTGAAGGATGTGCCGATGACCACCAAGGTCCTGCGGCTCGCCAACAGCGCCTTCTTCAACCAGTCCCACCAGGGCGTCAGCACGGTGTCGCGGGCCATCGTGGTGCTCGGTTTCGATCCGGTGGCGCAGCTGGCCCTGTCGGTTTCGTTGATCGACTCACTGCTTGCCGGCGGCCTGCGGAGCCGCATCCATGCCGAGATGGCGCGCAGCTTCCATGCCGCCGTGCAGGCCCGCTGGGCGATCCGCCGGCGCGGCGAGCAGCATGGCGAGGAAGTCTTCATCGCCGCGCTGCTGTCGCGGGTCGGCGAGATGGCGTTCTGGTGCTTCGGCGGCGAGCAGGCCCAGGCGCTCGACCGCTGTCTGGGTCAGGGCGGGATGCGCGAGGAGGAGGCCCAGCAGGTCGTCCTCGGTTTTCCGCTGCGCCACTTGTCGGTGGGGCTGGTGCGCGAATGGCGGCTGGGTTCGCTGGCCGCAGCGGCGCTCGAAGGCGATGTCCGCAGCCGCGGACCGGAGCGGGCGGTGGTGCTCGGTCACCGCCTGGCCCGCGCGGCGGAGGACGGCTGGGATTCCCAGACCGCCCGCCGGACGATGCGCGAGGCCGCCGACTACCTCGATCTCCCGCTCAACGTCGTTCATGCCGAGGTGCTCGCCAACGCCGCGGAGGCGGCGCGCATCGCGGCGTCCTTCGGGGCCGCCGAGGCCGGGCGGATCATCCCCCAGGGCGCCCAGCGGCCGGTCGAAGCCGCTCCGCCGGCGGCACCCCCGCCCGCGCTGCCGACCGCCCCCGACGCTACGCTGCAGCTGCGCATTCTGCAGGATCTGGCCGCCATGACCCTCGGCCGGACGCCGATCGCCGACATCCTGCAACTGGTGGCGGAGGGCGTCTTCCGCGGTGTCGGCTGCGATCGCGTCATCGTCGCGCTGCTGAGCCCGGACCGCCTGCACCTGCACGGCAAGACCGCCCTCGGCAGTGGCGCCGAAGCCTTGTGCGCGCGTTTCGATTTCGAGATGGAAGGCGACCCCGACGACGTGGTCGACGCCGCCATCGACAGCGCCCAGGGCTGCTGGGTCAATGCGGCGCGGGTCGAGCAGCCCGGCACAGAGCGCCTGCAGCAGGTCACCGCCTGCGATGAAGGCTTCGTCGTGCCCTTCGGCACCGCGAGCCGGCAGATCGGCCTGCTGTACGCCGACCGCAACGGCCGGCCCCTCGACGCCGAAAGCTGGCGCGCCGTTCAGCACTTTGCGCTGCAGGCCAGTCTGGCCGTGGCGCTGAGCGTCGCCGACAGCGGCGCCAACTGACGCCCGGCTGTCTCGCCGGCGGCTCCCGGATTATCATGGCGTTCTTTTGCCAATCGGCGCCTGATTCCGGAGTCAATCCATGCCCGTCCTGCTTTCCCCCCCCGATCCCGCCGCCCTGTTTCCCGTTCCCGGTGTCCGCCTCGGCGTCACCGAGGCCGGCGTCCGCAAAGTCAATCGCAAGGATTTGACGCTGATCGAACTGGCGGCGGGCTCCCGCGTCGCGGGCGTGTTCACGCAGAACCGCTTCTGCGCGGCGCCGGTGCAGGTCTGCAAGGCCCACCTGCCGGAAGGCGGAATCCGGGCGCTGGTCATCAATACCGGGGTCGCCAATGCCGGCACCGGCGAGCCGGGGCTGGCCGCCGCCCGCGCGACCTGCGAAGCGGTCGCCGACCAGCTCGGCATCGCCGCCGGCCAGGTGCTGCCGTTCTCGACCGGGGTCATCCTCGAGCCGCTGCCGGTCGAGCGGATCGTCGCCGGCCTGCCGGCCGCCAGGGCGGCGCTGCAGGCGGACGGCTGGTTCGACGCCGCCCACGGCATCATGACCACCGACACCGTCGCCAAGGCCACCTCGCGCCGGGTGCAGATCGGCGGCCGGACGGTCACGCTGACCGGCATCTCGAAGGGCGCCGGCATGATCAAGCCCAATATGGCGACGATGCTCGGCTTTCTCGCCACCGATGCTGACGTCGCCCAGCCGGTGCTGGACGCCTTGCTGAAAGAAGTGGCCGACCTCAGCTTCAACAGCATCACCGTCGACGGCGACACCTCGACCAACGACAGCTACATCCTGATCGCCACCGGCCAGGCCGGCAACCCGTTGATCGCCGACACCGCCTCGGCCGACTACGCCGCCTTCAGCGCCGCGGTGCTGGACGTCTCGATCTGGCTGGCCCAGGCGATCGTCCGCGACGGCGAGGGGGCGACCAAGTTCATGACCCTGCAGATCGGCGGCGGCGGAGACCGCGATGAGTGCCGCAAGGTCGGCTACGCGATCGGCCACTCGCCGCTGGTCAAGACCGCCTTCTTCGCCTCCGATCCCAATCTGGGGCGCATTCTCGCCGCCATCGGTTATGCCGGCATCGGCGATCTCGATGTGTCCGCCCTCCGCGTCTGGCTCGGCAGCGACGGGGAGGAAGTGCTGGTCGCCGAAAAGGGCGGGCGCGCGGCGAGCTACCGCGAGGAGGATGGCGCACGGATCATGCAGTCGGCCGAGATCACGATCCGCGTCGACCTCGGCCGCGGGCAGGCCGCCGCCACGCTGTGGACCTGCGATTTTTCGTACGACTACGTGAAGATCAACGCCGACTACCGCTCCTGATCCGCGACGCCAGGCGCAGCCAGCAAAAAAGCCACCCGAAGGTGGCTTTTTTGTCGCCGGCAGCCCGGAGGCTGGGAAGCGGAGCCGGAATTACTGGGCCTTGCGCCGACGGACGGTGCTCAGCGCGCCAAACAGACCGGCGCCGGCGAGGGCCAGCATGCCGGGCTCGGGCACCACGTTGACCTGGTTCAGGGTCAGGTCGAGCGAGGTCGTGCCGCCGAACGGGTCGATGACGGCCTGGATGGCGTTGACGTTGGTCAGGTCGACCGCGCCGTCGGCACCGCAGGTGGTGGTGTAGGCCGGGATCGCGTTGCTGCAGTCGGTGAAGCCCCACAGCGGGATGTAGGAGGAGATGCCCGGCTCGACGCCGCCCGCATCGTGGGAATTGGAAATCAGGCTGATGCGCGACCAGTGGGTGGCGTCGGTGTACAGCTCGATGTTGAACGAGAAGCCGTTGTCCGAGAACATCGTCAGCAGTTCGAAGCTGTTGAACACGCTCAGGTTGAGGCCGCCGAGGCCCATCAGCGGGGTGGCGGAAGTCGTCGTGCCCTGGCCGTCCCAGCGCACGATGCCCTTGCCGGTGGTCAGGGTGTCCGACGAGTAGTTCAGGAAGCCGTCGCTCACGTCGGCCTTGACGACCTTGGTGGTCGAGGCGTTGCTCAGCTTCTCGACGTAAAGGTCGCGATAGCCGCCGATGATCGTGGAGGAGGGGCCGGCCTCGGTTGACCACACGCCACCGCCGCCGAGCACGGAGTCGATGATCTGGTTCTGGCCGACGTTGAACAGGTCAACGACCAGATCGGCCCGGGCTCCGGTGCTCAGGCCAAGGACTGCCACGGCAGCCGCGATTTTCAGCATTTTTTTCATTTCGGATCTCTGGTCGAAAAGTGGATTGCAAGGGTTTGAAACGACCATTGCATGTTACGTGCGCAATGCGAATCGGGACTGTGAGAAAAGTCGGCTGAACGTAAAAAGTCCTTTGTTTTCGCGGGCCTGCGTCAGATTGGAGGG
>SSSX01000894.1 GCA_015657735.1 Zoogloeaceae bacterium | reverse complement strand
GGCGGTGATGATCGGCAAGCCGGATTCGCTGAGGATTTTCTTGCCGATATCCTCGTTGGTTCCTTTCATGCGCACGACCAGCGGCACGGAGAGATGGGTGGTGCGCGCAGCGGCCACGACGCCGGTGGCGATGGTGTCGCAGCGCATGATGCCGCCGAAGATATTCACGAGGATGCCCTTGACCTTGGGGTTCTTGAGCATGATCTTGAAGGCTTCGGTCACCTTCTCGGTGGTGGCGCCGCCGCCCACGTCGAGGAAGTTGGCCGGCTCGGCACCGAACAGCTTGATGGTGTCCATGGTGGCCATCGCCAGACCGGCGCCGTTCACCAGACAGCCGATGTTGCCGTCGAGGGAGATGTAGGCCAGATCGAACTTGGAGGCTTCGATCTCGTCGGCGTCCTCTTCGTCGAGGTCGCGCATCTCGACGATCTCGGGGTGACGGTAGAGGGCGTTGGAGTCGAAGTTGAACTTGGCGTCCAGAGCCTTGATGGTGCCGTTGCCTTCCAGGATCAGCGGGTTGATTTCCGCCAGGGACGCATCGGTTTCCATGTAGCAGGTGTAGAGCTTCTTCAGCGCGTCGACGGCGCCGGCAACCGACGCGTCGGGCACGCCGATGCCGCGGGCCAGGGTCTCGGCCTGGGCGTCGGTCAGGCCGACGAGCGGATCCACGAATTCCTTGAGGATTTTTTCAGGCGTGCTGTGGGCGACTTCCTCGATGTCCATGCCGCCTTCGGAGGAAGCCATCACGGCGACCTTCTGGGTGGCACGGTCGGTCAGCACCGCAACGTAGTATTCCTTCTTGATGTCGGCGCCTTCCTCGATCAGCAGGTTGCGCACCTTCTGACCTTCCGGGCCGGTCTGGTGCGTCACCAGCTGCATGCCGAGAATCTGGTCGGCGTTGCTGCGGACTTCATCCAGCGAGCGGGCCAGCTTGACGCCGCCGCCCTTGCCGCGACCGCCGGCATGGATTTGGGCCTTGACGACCCACACCTTGCCGCCGAGTTCCTCGGCCGCCTTGACCGCCGCATCGACGGAAATGCAATGGAAGCCCCGCGGCGTCACGACGCCATACTTCCTCAGTAGTTCTTTTGCCTGATACTCATGAATTTTCATGGTTGCCCTTCGATCGAAGTCTTAGCCTGCAAAGGCCGCTTACGCTTGGTTGATGGGACTCTTCGGAGCGGCATGCGCCCCGCGGTACCTGCGCCTTTCTCCCTCGTCCAGCGCACGCACCGCTTTGCCCCCCGACACACCGGACCGGCCGGCCGCAATGCCCGGAGGGCGACCCTTCCCGGCACCGCCTGCGGCATCCGCCGCAAGCTGAACCGGGTCGTTAACTCATAATTATATACGAAATCAAAGACGCGACCGATTTCACGCTGCACCGCAACCGGCGAACTCCGGCTCACTTCTCCGCATCGCCGCGATACCAGCGCGGATAGAAGCGCATGACCGTATCGGTGGTGGTTTCGAGGGCATGGCAGCGATCGAGCTGGAAGGGTTTTTCGTTCGCCTGATCGTTGTCGCGCAGGAAGGTCGCGAGGGTCTGGATCGCCATCGTCGGCAACGACAACAACAGTTCCGTGAGGTGCGAGCAGCCGCGCACGTCGGCGAACATCTCCCCGACCGTGCGCCGGAAGCCGCGCACCAGATTCAGCCCGATCAGCTGCCGGTAGGCCGGCGTGATGCGCTGACAGGCGCCCGGATACGGCACCCAGTCGGCGCTCGCCTCCACATCGACGATGGTGAATTCGCGATCCACCGTGACGCGGATGAACAGATCGTGCACCGGCTCGCCGACCTTGCGCAGCCCCGACGACAGCGGGTAGTCGATGTCCTTCAGGTCGGTCAGCTGCGCCTCCAGATCGATCAGGCCGTCATCGCGCATGAAACCCTGCAGATCGATCTGGCGACGGTGGGCACGGGCACGCGGAACTTTTGAAGCGGGAAAAGGCATGGTGGGCAAAAGCGGAAAAGGCGACAAAACTCGTAAAAAATGGAAGCCGGCGCACCAGTCTTAACAATTGGACCGGTTCGCTGGCCGACAAGGCCCCGCGGCGAAGCGCAAAGTTCTTTAGAATATTGTAGCTTCGCTGACGGCGTCTTCGCGCCATCCGCTCACCGCAGCACGATCAAACAACACTGCGTCACCTAGCCGGATCACCCTCGACTCCCTGATGAACAGCGCGCGAAAGTCACTGTCCCTGCTCATTGCAACGTTCGCCCCCCTCGCGAGTCCGGCCGTCGGTGCGGCAGGGCTGGGTGACCTGGTCGTCCGGTCGGCACTCGGCGAACCCCTGCGGGCCGAAATCCGGGTCGTCGGCCAGCCGGGCGAACAGATCGACGCAAACTGCTTCCGACGCGCCAGCCGCAGCACCGGCGACGACATCCCGTGGCTTCACACCGCCCGCCTGCGGCTCGCCGGCGAGGTGCTGCTCGTCAGCACCCGCGAAGCGCTCAATCATCCGGTCGCCATGCTCGGCGTCGAGGTCACCTGCGGCACCCAACTGCGCCGCGACTATCCGATCCTGCTGCAGCCGCCGCAGACCAACGCCGCTCCACCGCAGGCCAACGCCGCTCCACCGCAGGCCGACGACGCATCGCCGGCGGTCACCACGCCGCGGCCAGCCGTCCGCGCGTCACGCCCGAGCCGCCTGGCTCCGCCCGACGCCGCCGCCGGCCCGCAACAACGCCCCGCGGCGCCCTCCAGGCCAAACCGCGCGACGCGCACCGACACCCCGCCGGCGCGGCACGCTGAACCGCCGCGCCACGACCGTCTGATCCTCGGCGGCGGCGCCGAGGCTGGTCTCGTCCCGCTGCGCATGAGCCTGCTGCGCGCCAATCCGCCCAAGGGCG
>SSSX01000151.1 GCA_015657735.1 Zoogloeaceae bacterium | reverse complement strand
TCGGCGGGCTGCGGCGGAATGTTCATCGTGAGGTCGATGCGGCTGCCGCCGGCCGTCTCGCCGGGATCGACCACATACGAACCGCGGCCGCTGAACGAGGCGATCAGGCCACGGTTGCGGGCTTCGGTGTAGGCGCGTGTCACCGTCGTGAGATCCACCCCCAATTCGGACGCCAGCCATCGCTGGGCGGGAATCTGGTCGCCGGCACGCAGTTCGCCGGACTGTATGGCCTGCCCGATCAGATCCGCGATCTGCAGATAGCGAGGCCCGGCGCCGGCCGTGAGCGGCTTGACCCACGCCGTACGGGCCATCTCCTTGGTGTGATTGGCAGCAGCCATGTGATTTTCCCCAGTTGCAAACTCCATACAATTTTAACTACACTTTCAATCGTTGTCTAACGTTTTACATACACAACAAATCTGTATGGTAAAAATGATCCAACGCTGAGGCGCAATGTGCACCCTGGCCGCCGATGCGCCCGCGGCCCCCGATCACGGAGATACCCAATGAACACTCACCACCTGATTTCCGCCAACCGGCTCGACGATGGCGCCGTCGTGTGGCTCGACGACCGCCACGAATGGGTCGCCGCACTGGAGCAGGCCTGCGCCTTCGACGACGAACGCATCGGGCACGCCAGGCTCACCGCCGACCGCGCGGTTGCCACGAATCTGGTAGTCGCCCCGACGCCACGTGCCGCCCACCTCGTCGATGGCCTCCCGGTGCCGGTCGACTACCGCGAACGGTTGCGCTCGCGCGGCCCTTCGGTGCGCACCGATCTGGGCAAGCAGGCGGCCGGCGCAGCGGTGCCGGGCGCCCTCCGGCAACGGCCGGTCGTGCCGGCGGAAGTGTCGCACGCCGGCATCTACCGCTACGACCCGTCGGAACGCGAATTCCTCAAGCACCGCGCGCAGGAATTCGGGCAGCAGGTGGCGCGGCGCCTGTCGGGCGAACTCAACGAAGAGGAGTTCAAGGTCTACCGCCTCATGAACGGCCTGTACCTGCAGCTGCATGGCTACATGCTGCGCGTGGCGATTCCGTACGGAACGCTGAGCGCCATCCAGCTGCGGCAACTGGCCCACGTTGCGCGGACCTACGACAAGGGCTACGGCCACTTCACGACCCGCCAGAACCTGCAGTTCAACTGGCCGCAGCTGTCGGACGCGCCGGAAATCCTGTCGGTGCTGGCCGATGCCGATCTGCACTGCATCCAGACCAGCGGCAACTGCATCCGCAACGTGACCACCGATCACTTTGCCGGCGCCGCCGCCGACGAAGTCGTCGACCCGCGCGTACACGCCGAAATCCTGCGGCAGTGGTCGACCGACCACCCCGAATTCACCTACCTGCCGCGCAAGTTCAAGATCGCCATCACCGGCAGCCCGCAGGACCGCGCGGCGGTGCGCTTCCACGATATCGGCATCCTGGCCAGGAAGAACGAGCGCGGCGAGGTCGGCTTCCAGATCTACGCCGGCGGCGGTCTCGGCCGCACACCCATCGTCGGCACGAAGGTCCGCGACTGGCTGCCCGAGCGCGAGCTGCTGCGCTACGTCGAGGCCATCCTGCGCGTCTACAACACGCTCGGACGGCGCGACAACATCTACAAGGCGCGCATCAAGATTCTCGTGCGCGAGCTCAAGCCGGCGAAGTTCATCGCCATGATCGAGGACGAGTTTGCCGCGCTGCCGGCCGACCGGCAGTACCTCGAGCCGGAGATTGCCGAGGCCATCCACGCGCGCTTCGTCGAGCCGTCCTTCGAGGCGCTGCCCGCCACCTCTGCCGAGTACGAGGCGGCGCGGGCGGCCGACGCGGATTTCAAGCAGTGGGTCCGCAGCAACACGCATCCGCACCGCGTGCCGGGTTACATCAGCGCGGTGGTCTCGCTCAAGCCGGCCGGCGGCATCCCGGGCGACATCAGCGCCGACGAGATGGAGCGGATCGCCGACCTCGCGCAGACCCATTCGCTCAACGAAATCCGCGTCTCCCACGAGCAGAACCTGGTGCTGCCGCACGTTCGGCTGAGCGAACTGTACGCAGTCTGGCAAGCGCTGCGCGAAGCCGGCCTGGCCACGTCGAACATTGGCCTGATCTCGGACTCCATCGCCTGCCCCGGCATGGACTACTGCAGCCTGGCGACCGCCCGCTCGGTGCCGGTCGCGCAGCGCATCGCGCTGCACTTCGACAAGGACCGACAACGCGAGATCGGCGAACTCAAGCTCAACGTCTCCGGGTGCATCAATGCGTGCGCGCATCACCACGTCGCCCACATCGGCATCCTCGGCCTGGACAAGGGCGGCAAGGAGTCCTATCAGATCGCGCTGGGCGGCAGCGCCGATGAGGACGCCGCGATCGGAACGATCCTGGGGCCCTCGGTCTCTTACGACAGCGTACCGGCGGTCATCGACTCGATCGTCAACATCTATCTCAAGACCCGGCTCGACAACGAACGGTTCATCGACACCTATCGCCGCGTCGGCATCGGTGCATTCAAGGAGGCGCTCCATGACGCTCATTGACACGACGGGGACGCCCCTCGAAGACCGCTGGCACTACCCCAACGACGACGGCGAAGCGGCCCGGTCGCCGCACAGCATCGTGCCGCTGGCCGAATGGGCGGCGTATCGCGGGGAATCCGGCACGCCGGCGGCCGGCGTGTGGGTCACCGGCGAGCAGGACGCCACCGAGCTGCTGCCGTTACTCGACCAGATTCAGGTGCTGGTCATCGAATTCCCCAAATCCCGCGATGGCCGCGGGTTCACGCTGGCCCGCGTGCTGCGCGAGCGCCATCACTACAGCGGCGACATCCGCGCCGCCGGGCCCTTGCTGCCCGATCAGTTT
>SSSX01000021.1 GCA_015657735.1 Zoogloeaceae bacterium | reverse complement strand
TATCGGGCCTTTCTCGAGGCCAAGTTCGGCGGCCCGCGGAAGGTCGATGAAATCCTCGCGCGGATCGCCGATGCGGCCCGCCCGGACGGTCTGGCCTTCGCCTTCGAACGCATCCGGACCCGCCCGAACACCTTCAATGCCCATCGCCTGTGCCACCGCGCCCAGACCTCGGGCCAGACGCCGGCGCAGCTGCGGGCGCTGGCCGGTGCGCTGTTCGCCGCGCATTTCCAGGAAGGCCGCGATGTGGGCGACAGCCAGACCCTGGCCGACATCGCCGCGGCCTGCGGCGATGATCGCGACGCGGTGCTCGACTACCTGAACAGCCCGCGCGACGTGGCGGAAGTGGCTGCGCTGGTGCGCGAAGTCGGCCGCCAGGGGATCGGCGGCGTGCCTTTTTTCGTCATCGACCGCCGGCTGGCGGTGTCGGGCGCGCAGCCGGCGGCGGTGCTCGTCGAGGCGCTGCTGCAGGCGGCGTCGCCCGAGCGGCCGGCCTAGGCGGCGCCGGCTTCAGCCGCGCTCCGGCCGCTGCGCGACGATCAGCAGGTTGCGCGGCGTCAGCGCGCGGGCGCAGAAGGTGCCGACCTGCACCGCGAAGCCGGCTTCTTCGAGCCCCCGCGCCAGATCCATCACCAGCCACATTTCGAGCGCGCGGCGGAAGGCGTGGCGGACGAGTTCCAGCCGCCGCACCTCGCCGCGGCGCGCCTCGCCGACAGCGTGCCAGTGCGCCCAGTCCACGGCGGCCGGCAAGGGCACGCCCTGGCGCCGGGCCACGGCTTCGCCGTAGCTGGCGAAATCGCCGCTCAGCAGTTTTGGCGGCATCGGCGGAAACGGGCGCACCGCCTCGCCTTCGAGGGCGTTGCGCAGCGCGATGAAGGCCAGCTTCCAGGCCTGGTCGCGGGCCAGACGCTGGCGCTGGCGCCGCGGCGCGGTGACGGTTTCGGTGACCGCCAGGCGCAGTGCGCGTCCGTCGAGCTGCAGCGTCGCCTCGCGCGACAGCGGCCGGTAGCCGTCGGCCGCGCCGCGGTAGTAGCAGCACGGGGCGATGCGGTAGCCGTGGGCGCCGTCGGCGGCGGCGCTGCGCACCAGCGAGCGGTGCAGCTCGCCGCAGGCGTGCAGGGCCAGCACCTCGCGGCCGTGCACGTGGGCGCGCGAGCGGCTGTCGAGGGCGTCGGCGCACAGGACCGTCTGTTCGATGCCTGCGCGGGTGGCCAGCTGCCCGGCGGCGGCGCACAGATCCGCCTCGATCTCGAGCGAACTGACCGGCTGCTGCTCGGAGAGGGCCAGCCGCCGCCCGAGATGCCCCTTGCCGGCGCACCATTCCAGCAGCGGCGCGCCGGCGGCCGGGCCGTGGGCGGCGAAGGCTTCGATCTGCTCGCGCTTGCGGCCGGGGATGTACCAGTCGAAATGGGGGCCGGAGGGCGGCAGGTGGCGCGCCGGCAGCGGCGGCAGCGCGCACAGGCGGTCGAGCGTCGCGGCCACCGGCAGGCGGTCGGCGAGCCACGCGCGGCAGGCCTCCGGATCGTCGATGAAGGTGTCGACGCTGGCGTCGTCGAGGCCCAGCACGGCGTCGGCCAGCGCCGGCCAGGCGTCGCACCAGGCGGGGCGGCGCACGTAGAATGGCGGGGGCTGC
>SSSX01000893.1 GCA_015657735.1 Zoogloeaceae bacterium | reverse complement strand
TAGGCTTCGCCGAGGGCCGTGATGTAGTCCAGCGGGTGGTAGTAGCTGATGTACTGGAACGCATCGGCGACGGACTGGATCAGGTCTTCCTGCTTGATGGCGGTCATGGATGAGACTCCCTCTCTCTTGACTTAGTGTTTGGACAGCAAAACGGTCTGGTTCATGATCTTGTCGACCAGGGCCATGGCCATGGCGGAGAACAGGAACACGACATGGATGATGACCTGCCACATGATCGCCTTTTCGGGCAGGTTGGCGGCGTTGATGAAGGTCTTCAGCAGATGGATCGACGAGATGCCGATGATGGCGGTGGACAGCTTGATCTTGAGGACGCCGGCGTTCACGTGGGACAGCCATTCGGGCTGGTCCGGGTGGTCGTCGAGGTCGAGGCGCGAGACGAAGGTTTCATAGCCGCCGATGATGACCATGATCAGCAGGTTGGCGATCATCACCACGTCGATCAGGCCGAGGACGACCAGCATGGTTTCGGTTTCGCTGATGTGGCCGCCCGACGAGATGACCGAACCGATCAGATGGCTCAGCTCGGCCATGAACAGCCACACGTAGATGCCCTGGGCGACGATCAGACCGAGATAAAGCGGGGCCTGGAGCCAGCGGCTCCAGAAAATGAAGTTCTCGAGGAGTTGCGGACCTTTGCTCATGGATGGGGCGCTGCAGTTGGGGAAGTCCGGATTTTATCATCGGCGCAGCGGCGCCCGAGGCGCTAAAATGTTGGACTTTGTTTTTCCGCCTCAAGGGTTTTCCGCATGAATCTGCAACCCCTCACCGCGCTGTCGCCCCTCGACGGCCGCTATGAATCCAAGGTTTCCGCGCTGCGCGAGCATTTCTCCGAGTTCGGCCTGATCCGCAACCGGGTCAAGGTCGAGATCGAATGGCTCAAGGCCCTCGCTGCCGCGCCCGAACTGGCCGAGATCGCGCCCTTCTCGGCGGCCACCGTGGCCGAGCTGGATGGTGTGATCGCCAGCTTCTCGGTGGCCGACGGCGAGGCCGTGAAGGCCATCGAGGCAACCACCAACCACGACGTGAAGGCGATGGAATACTGGCTGAAGCAGCGCCTCGGCCACAATCCCGAAGTCACCCGCGTCACCGAATTCATCCACTTCGGTTGCACCTCCGAAGACATCAACAACGTCTCCCACGCGCTGATGCTGCGTGACGGCCGCGACAGCGTGCTGCTGCCGGCGGTCGACCGCATCATCGACCGTCTGGTCGAGCTGGCCCACCAGCACGCCGAACTGCCGATGCTGTCGCGCACCCACGGCCAGCCCGCCAGCCCGACCACGCTGGGCAAGGAGATGGCCAACGTCGTCCATCGTCTGCGCCGCGTGCGCAAGGCCATCGCCGCCGTCGAACTCACCGCCAAGTTCAACGGCGCGGTCGGCAACTACAACGCCCACCTGTCGGCCTACCCCGACTTCGACTGGGAGGGTTTCAACGGCCGCTTCGTCGAATCCCTCGGCCTCGCCTTCAACCCCTACACCATCCAGATCGAACCCCACGACGCGATGGCCGAGCTGTTCGACGCCACCGCCCGCGCCAACACCATCGTGCTGGATTGCTGCCGTGACATCTGGATGTACATCTCGCTGGGCTACTTCAAGCAGAAGCTCAAGGCTGGCGAGATCGGTTCGTCGACGATGCCGCACAAGGTCAACCCGATCGACTTCGAGAACGCCGAGGGCAACCTGGGCCTCGCCAATGGCGTGCTGCGCCACCTCGCCGACAAGCTGCCGGTGTCGCGCATGCAGCGCGACCTGACCGACTCCACGGTGCTGCGCAATATGGGCGTGGCCTTCGGCTACGCGGTGCTGGCCTACGATTCCTGCCTGCGCGGCCTCGGCAAGCTGGAAGCCGACCCGGCCCGCCTGGCGGCCGATCTCGACGCCTGCTGGGAAGTGCTCGCCGAGCCGATCCAGACCGTGATGCGCCGCTACGCGGTGCCCAACCCCTACGAGCAGCTCAAGGAACTGACCCGCGGCAAGGGCATCACCAAGGCGGCGCTGCAGGAGTTCATCGGCACGCTGGCGATTCCCGACGCCGACAAGACCCGCCTGCTGGCGATGACGCCGGCCAGCTACATCGGCAAGGCCGCCGAACTGGCCAAGCGCATCTGAGCGCCACCCCGTAGGGGCGAATTGATTCGCCCGCGGATTTTATTCAACCGGCTGAGGGCGAATGAATTCGCCCCTACGGAGAAACGAATGGCTTTTGCCGACAAGCTCAAGACCCTGCCGGGCGTCTCCCACCTGGCCGCGATCCAGCTGATCGACGCGGCTGGCGCCGTGGTCGCCACCATCGAGAACAAGCCCGGCCAGGCCGGCTCGCTGGCGGTGTACAACCACCTGGGGCAGATTCACGGCGCGATCACGCCCGATGCCGCCACCCAGGGCATCGAGATCTACGCCGAACACAGCGAGGATGCCCGCCTCAACCCGGGCAAGCACCCCAACATCGACCGCCTGATCGGGCTGGTCGAACGGGGTGAGACGCTCAAGGTGAAGCACGTCTTCGCGACCTGAGCGGCGCGTCGCGCAACGATCGGGGGCAGCCTTGCGGGGCTGCCCTTTTTATTGGCCGGGGGCGTGCCGCCCGCCCGTCCGGCGCACCAGCAGCCAGCCGAGCGCGATGCCCAGCCCGTCGGCCACCACGTCCTGCACCTCGCCGACGCGATGGGCCGTGAGGGTGTGCTGGCACACCTCGATCGCCACGCCATAGACCAGCAGCCCGGCGGCGAGGCGGGCGTGACGGCCCGGCCAGCCGGCGACGCCGAGCAGCATCAGCACCGCGAAGGCGGCCGAGTGGTGGAGTTTGTCCTGAAAGGAAACGACGACCGGCACGACCGCGACCGGGATCATCGCCAGCACGAAGATGACGACGAGGGCGACGCTGAAGAGGCCCTGCAGGAGCTGGCGGGAGGGACGGGTGAACATGAGGCGGGCGGCATCCGGAGCGGGCAAGGCGCCGCATTGTAGCCGGCACCGGCCGGGCCGGATCATTCCCGGCCGGAGTGGCGGCGCTCAGGCGCGGGCCTGGCGGCGCCTGGCCAGCCATTCCCAGATCGCGCCGCCGGGGGAGTCGCGGCCGGTGAGCACGAACTGCAGCGTGTGACCATTGAAGAGGGTCAGGGTGAGATCGCGCCGGGCGTCTTCGGTGCCGACAAAGAGGATCTGGTCGCCGGCCTGCAGCACGGCATCGGCGCCGGGCAGGTAGCGCGGGGCATCCCCTTCGCGCAGCAGCAGCAGCGGAGTGCACGCCAGCGGCGGGCGCTCGGTGACCGGTGCGCGCAGCAGCGCGCCGAGGCCGACCGGCCGCTCGCGGCGGATCAGCGTGCGATACAGCGATGGCGCCTGGGCGGTGTCGATCGTGACGCTCCACACCGCCGGCACCTCCCAGCCGAAGCGGCCGGTGAGTTCGCCGAGCAGCTGGTCGGCCCACGCCTCGTCGGCGCGGCGGACGGCGTCGAGGAAGGGGGCGAGCAGCGGCGTGGTGAGGATCGCCAGGCATTCGTGGGCCACGATCTCGCTGGGCACCATCGTGAAATCCGATTCGAACGCGTCGAACAGGGTCCGGTTGGCCACCTGATTCTGGCGCAGCACGGTGAACAGCCCGGGGTTGAGCTCCCGCGCGGTGACCACCGTCGACAGGTTGTTGGTGTCGCTGGCGGTGGCGGCAACGATGCCGACCGCGTCGGCGATGCCGGCGCTGCGCAGCGCGTCGGTGCCGGTGCCGTCGCCCTTCACCCATTGGTGGGTCGGGTCGAGCGGGGCGGCGCGGTCGATGATCGTCACCGGCAGGCCGGCATTCGTCAGGGCCTGGGTCATCACCTTGCCGAAGGCGCCGTAGCCGCACAGCACCCATTTGCCGGCCGGCGGCTCCCGGTGGCGCGTGACGGCGGTGCCCGGCAGCCCGGTGAGCCACAGCAGCAGGTGGTAGGCGGCCGGCGAATGCAGGGCCAGCGCCATGTATTCGCCGAACTTCTCGAACGGGTTGATGATGTGGCGGGTGCCGAAGGAGGCCATGTTGGCGACGGTGTCGGCATGTTCGGCACGGCACAGCGCCGGCAGCGCGGGCGCCAGCAGGCGGGCGGCGATGGCCACCGCGAGATTGGCGTTGTCGTCGTTGGTCAGGGCGATGACGCCGCGGCAATGGCGGCTGGTGAGGCCGGCGAAGACCAGCGTGTCGGGCTTGCCGGCGTCGGCGCACAGGGCCGGCATGTCGGCCGAGTAGCTTTGCATCTCCAGGTCGCCGACCTTCATTTCGTCCTGCTCGATGACCACCGCCCGAAAACCGAGGTCGTCGAGGGCCTCGCAGATCAGGTGGCCGGCCTCGCCGTAGCCGCAGACGAGGAAGAACGGCTCGCGCAGGCGCCGCACCTGCCGCGCGAAGCGCTGCACGGCGAGCGCGCCGAGGAAGTTCTTGTCCTGCAGCATCGCGAACACCGTGCCCAGCGTGTAGGCCCAGCCGATCACCGACAGGTAGATGCAGATCACCGTCCACAGCCGCTGCGGCTCGGAGAAGGCGTAGGGAATCTCGCCGAAGCCGATGGTCGTGGCGGTGTAGCTGATGAAGTAGATGGCGTGGAAGAAGCTCATCCGCGGCAGCGGGCCGCCGTTCGGGTCGGACGGGCCGGGCATCAGCGTGAGGCCCAGCACCGACACCGCGAAGATCACGATGAGCACCAGCAGCGGCGTGCGCAGCCGCCGCAGGACGAGGAAGATCGTGCTGGCGTGGGCGCCGTTCACGGCATCAGCGCCGCTGCATGATCGTCTCGGCGATGAGGATCACCACCGACACCACGTTGGCGAACAGCGCCCCGCCGGACAGGGACACGATGCTCGTCATCGTGGCGGCGGTCATTCCGGCTCCCGACACGTGTTCGGCATAGCCCCACACCAGCGCCGCGGCCAGCAGCTGCAGATCGGCGACCAGGCTGGTCGCCAGGTGGATGGCGCCGATCTGCGTGCGGTCGCCGAACTTGAGCACGGTGGCGATCAGGTTGACCACCACCGCGGCGAACAGCTCGTAGATGTCGTGGTGGTCGGGGTTGTCGATCTCGCCGACGAAGAAGCCGAAGTTGAGCGTGGCGGCAAAGACGATGAAGAAACCGAAGATGACTTTCTCGAGGTTCATCGCGGGCATCCGGGGGTAGGCGATCCGCAAATCCTAGCACCGGCCGGCCCGGGCCGGGTTGGCGCGGCGTCGGTGCAAGCGTGTGGCCGTGTGGCGCCGGGCGGTCCACGAAAAACGGGCCGCTGCTGCGGCCCGTGGCGTACGGCTGGGGACAGCGCCGCGCCTCACACCTTCCTGTAGATTTCGGCGCCGGTCTTGACGAACTCGATGGCCTTGGTGGCCATGCCCTGTTCGAGGGCTTCGGTCTCGGCGATGCCCTGGGCGGCGGCGAAGTCGCGCACGTCCTGGGTGATCTTCATCGAACAGAAGTGCGGCCCGCACATCGAGCAGAAGTGGGCCACCTTGGCCGATTCCTTGGGC